>NZ_JABXXP010000019.1 GCF_013376155.1 Nguyenibacter vanlangensis | reverse complement strand
GTCCGACGCGGCAGGCGGCGGCAGCGCGGGCTTTGCCGCCACGGGACGCGCCTATGTCCGTTTCGCGCTGGCCAATCCCGCACTGTTCAGGCTGATTTTTGCCTCACCGTGCCAGGACGGAGCACCCGGCGGCGCATTCCCACCCGAAGCCCTGGCCCTGCTGCGGGCGAACGCCGCAGCATCCGTCGGGGACGACCAGGACAGTGACGCGGCCCGGATCGCATCCATCCGAGCCTGGTCGCTGGTCCACGGCCTGGCCATGCTGATGCTCGATGGCCAGGTGCCGGTGGACGACGCGCTGATCGAGGCCGTCATCGATCGCGGGCCCCGCCCCATGCCATGACCGGCGTCGTACCATGACACGCGGGCATCCGGCAGGATCACGGACGCGCGCGCGGAGATCTATCGCCGGTTGATGACATGACGGCCCGGTCCGCATCCGCCAGCGTGTCACGGACCACGGGCAAAAAAGCCCTTTTCCTTGCAATAGAGTTCCGGTTCCGGCTGCGCGGCGTGGCCGCCGGATCATGGCGTCGACTCCAGAAAACCTGCCGAGTACCGGCTCACGCAAGCAGGCGCGATCAGCATGGAATTGTCCGGAAGGTAAAAACCCCCGGCCAAACCACGTGATTCACGGATACGGATGAATCCGTCACCATGCGACAAGCGTCGCCTGACTCGCGGCGCGTTTATAATTTCATTGTAACGACTCCTATTTCGTCAAATCCAGGCTACATGGACGATTCAACCCCAAAACGTAACGCCGCAAGCTCCGCCGGCCCCGGTTCCAGAAAAGAACCGAAATCCCTCAAGGAAACAGCAATGATATTGGATAATATTCCAAAATCCGTTGGAAACTATTCAAAATAGAATTCCAGAGTATATCGGAATTCTATTTTTATATGAAAAATCTACATCAATCCATGACCTGGCCATGGATTGTTTGAAACGAAAAAGCTGAAAGCCGAGACATTATGTCCACATCTCTTCTCTTTTTCAAGGAAAATCGTCTTCAATTAAATTTTAGCAGTCTTCCGCAGAATCTTCGTGGACTTCGTTTGTGTGTCGTCAACAAACTCTATCGTTCTGAAGCACCTTCTGGGTATTCGGAACCGCCTGATCACGTCACCTCGTTCAAAACCGGAGGTCGCTGTGGAAGAACAAATGACTATCAACAATTCCCTCAATCTGTTGGGGGCTATTGGAACGGGCCTTACGCCCCTCGAAGGAACCGTGGTTGTCAACTATGCCGACAACACCGTAACGGGATCGCTGAATCTACAAGCTGCGGGATTACTCAGCGCTCAGACCTACGATAACCTTACCTTAACCCAATCCGGCAGCAATTATACGATTTCCGGAACGAACGGCCTGACCAGCGTCGCCGTCACCTATACCGGACAGGCACCGACTTCTTCCACATCCACCGTTACCTTGCTCAGCACCGGCATCGCCGCGGCTTCAGGCACGGGCAGCGTGACATCGTCGGTCGTTTGCTTTGCTTCCGGAACGCTGATCCGGACTCCGGATGGCGACGTGGCGATCGAGACGCTTTCGCCGGGCGATCGGGTGATCACGGCGTCGGGCGTCGAGCGCTCGATCAAATGGATGGGACATGCGACCATCGATTGCCGCAGGCACGCCAAGCCCAGCCAGGTCAAACCGATCAGAATCTCGGCCGGCTCATTTGCTCCGGGACTTCCGTCGCAAGATCTCTGGGTGTCGCCCGGTCACAGCGTGTGCGTTCCGGTCCTCGACGAAGTGCTGGTGCCGGCGGATCTGTTGGTAAACGGCTCGACGGTCCAGCAGATCAACTGCCAGGAAATTACGTACTGGCACCTCGAACTGGACAGCCACGATATCATCTTGGCGAACGGCCTGCCGGCCGAGAGCTATCTCGACGTGGACAATCGCTCCTTCTTCCTGACCGGAGAAGGCCTGCTCGATCCCGACAGGTCGGCATCCGATCTCAGTAATTATTGCCGCCCGTTCACTATCGACGAATTGATCATCAAGGCGATCAGGGCGCGCCTGCGTACCCGTGCCCAGGCCCTGGGTTGGCGCTTGACCGATTTTCAGCTCAATGAAGTGCTGATCATCGCCGATGGCGATGTCTATCATCCTACGGTTCATGGGCAAACGCTGCGCTACGTGCTGCCGGCTTCGATCAAGAACGCGACGCTGGTCAGCCCGACGAACGCGGCGGCCTTCGTTACGGACAGTATGGACCGGCGCGAACTCGGCATCGCCATTCGGTCCGTCACCATCGATGACGGGATCGGTGCCTGCCGCACGGTATCGGCCGACGATGACGTGCTGAGCCTTGGGGCTTATGGCGCAGAAGGCCCGGCCGATGCACGTTTCCGCTGGACCTCCAACCGCCTTCCCCTGCCCTCATCTCTCTGGAACGACTGCAAGGGTCATTTCTTTATCCGCTTCGACCTCGGTCATAGCGGCCTGCCACGCTGGAATGCGCCGGAGGCAGGAGAATCCACGCAGGGCAAAGACTCACAATTTCATGCCGCCAAGCTGAATCGCGCCGCATAGATTCGATAATGAGGAGGGGGTGCAAACCCCCTCCTCACGTTCCATCAGGCGGCCCGGAAACCAGCCACCCCATGAAAGACCAGCCTGCCCATAGGGCAGGCTGGCTTGGCTTATCGTTATTGCTTCGCGTTCAGGAAGGAATGGATCTGGCCATTGACATTCGGCCCGACCGGCGTGTTCTGGCTGGCCAGGTCCTGGATGAAGCCGGCGATGTTGACGTCCGCCCGGTTGGCCGGAATGTCGCCATAGCCGCCCAGGCCGCCATTGCCGTAACGCAGATCGACCGCCGACGCGTCGGACTTGATCTGCACCTTCACCGTCGGTGACAGCGTGCCGCCACGGCGGTTTTCAACCGTGTCGATAAAGGATTCGACCAACCCGCCCGGCATCACGTAATGCGAGTAGGACTGGAACGCCCGCGGGTTCTGCTGCGGGTTGGCGTCGTAATCCGTGCCTGCCGCCGTGTTGAGGTCCGTCGGGTTGCCCAGCACCAGGCCGCTGCCATAGTTCATCGGCTGGAAGTCGCTGCGGATGCCGTTGCCGACGAAGCCGTACACACCGTCCGGACCATCCACGCCCGCCGCATAGGTCGTGCGGTGGCTGATCGTGAAGATGTAGTATTTGCCGTCCTTGATATACATCTGCGGACGTTCGGTCTGGTCGTTGACGCAGTTGGCCTCGACCAGTGGCGTGAGGAACTTCCACTTCGACAGCGACGCGTCCTCGGCAACCGCCAGGCCGATCGCCGCCTTCTGGTAATAGGCGCCGCTATCCAGCACCTGCTGCAGGGTCTCGGCATGCGGATCGTTCGGGCGATAGCCCAGGTCCGTCGCGGTGCAGTTCGGGATGCCGCGCTGGCCGGGGGTGTTGCCCTCGAACACCATGTAGTTCACGCCAGGATGGTTCGGATCCTCGAAGGTGAACGGATCACGGAAATTATAGTACGGGTTCTGCGCCCCGTTCTGGTACAGCACCCCGTCGGGACGCAGCAGCGGCGTGTGCGTGGTAAAGCCGGTGAACCAGACATGGTTGAAGTCGGCATGGATCTGGCCCAGGCTCTGGGTGATCACCGCCTGGGCGGGAGTGATGTCCTGCCCGGCCGCATTCCGGTTGAACGCCATGTCGGTATAGAACAGCGAAACCTGGTTGCTGTTCGGGTCCAGCAGGCGCATCGACCCAGACCATTCCGCCGTGATCGTGTAGGTCGTGCCGGCGAAGACCTGTTCCTGCGCGCCTTCGGGGATGATGTGCCCGCCATAGATCCAGCCGCCATTCGCCGGACGCTTGTCGGCCGGAATGCCGGCGCGGCGGTAGAAGAAGCCGATCCGCGCATGGGTGTGGCGATCATCGAAGCCATAGCCGGCATTCTTGTCGGCAGTCAGGCAGAAGATGACTTCCCAGCCGTTATAGCTGAACTGGTTGGCATGCTTGTCGATCAGCGTCCAGGTGTCCCACACCCAGACATCCGGATTGATCGTCGGGAAATCCGCCGGAATATCCGGCATGATCAACTGCCCGGGCAGCGAGTTCTGGCCCGCCGCGACCGACGGGTTGGAATGCGCCTTGATCTGCATCGCGTCGGCGCGCGTCCAGTGCGCGGTAAAGTCCGCATCGGGCGCATAGGCCTGCTGCGTGTGGATCGTCGGCAGCGGGAAGCCGGGCACGCCCGTCAGCGACGTTCCGGGGAACAGCCGGGCGGCATGCGGCATCATCCCGACATGCGGCGCGACGCGCACTGCTTCGCGCTGTTCGTCGGGCGTCACGTCGCGCGCCAGCGCGGCATGCGCCGTCGTGGTGAGAGCCAGCGTCCCGACCAGGGCCATTTTCAGGGTGAGATTCCGTCGGCGTACGTTCGCCATTTCGTCCTCCATACGGGAAAGAGACAAGCAACCTAAAGGGAGGGTCCGACTGCATGAGCGAAGCCTGAGCAGCGCGCGTGAATGGACTCCCCGAACGCTTTCAGGCTGCGGCCACGTAACCGATGAGAATGCTCAGAATGAAACGATAGACTTCAATAATAACCGCCACAAATGTGGCGAAAAACCGTAATAAGACTTACATCAGGAATAACAACATTCGCGTATGTTTTTATTTACTAAACCGCGAATATATGAATAGTCCCTACCCTCCTCGCACGTTTAACCTCTAAAATTCCTCAGCAGCGCACCACCAACTGATGTGAAGCCTGCGGGACAGTAAGATCATGAAACGGCGATATCGACAACCGCCGATTTCGACAAAAAGGAATTTTTTTTCATCCAAGCATTTCAGACATAAAATTGTCATATTTTCGAGACACGAACATCAATTCTACTCGATATTTCTTTATTCTCAGGAAATATATTTAACAATTTACCTGTTGGTTTTACTAAGTTATTTACTTTTTTCTACAAAAAATTTTGTGGATACACTCTCAATACCCGCGACAGTGCCCCGCGACAGTACAACGACGTCATCTTTGACCCCGCCCATCCCATCACGCGATCGCGCAGCCCACGCCGGGTGAACAGTCTCTATGATCGCCGCGGCGCGGCAGGACAAGCAGGGCGACGGTGACATGCCTACCGGCAATCGGAGAATCGCAATATTATGCGCGGGGCTGATGATCGGCCCTTTCGGATGCGCCGGCCCGACCGGGCCGATCTTCGGCGATTGGTATGGCTACCAGCCCCTGCCCGGACCGCAGGCGCAACTGGCCGTCGAGCTTGTCCTGCATGGACCACCCACGGCACGGCTCGGCGCATTTCGCATGCACGTCCAGACGATGTGGATGGTCGCCAATCCGCAGAATCAGTCGGACTACCCGACCGGTACCTGGACGATGCGGCCTGTGACGATCGATGGCCGGACCTATCGGCGGATCGACCTGTCCGGCCTGGATACCGCGATGCACCACGCGACGCTGATCGCCCATTACATCGAACTGCCGAACGGCACACTGGTCCCCGCCACTGCCGACGGCAAGCCTGATCTCAGCCCGGGCGGGCTTGCCTTCCGCCTGGTGCCGCGCCCGCGCGGCAGTTTCGGCTATGGCCGCGTCTGAGCGGGCCGGGCCGCCGTCACGCCGCCATGGTCAGGCGCCATGGATGGGCGTGGGACTCCTGTCGCCCCGATAGACGCGTCCGAACCGGTTTTCGAGAAAGGCCGCCAGCGCGATGTCCTCTTGCCGGACCACGCCGCGTTCCGGCAGGTGACCGTCCTTCAACAGGTCCAGCACCGCGCAGATCGCGCCGGCTGTCGTGATCTGGATCGCGGTACGCGGCCGGCCATGCACGATGTCGCCATGGATGCGACGGACGAAGCTTTCCTGCATCAGCCGTCCGTCGCGCCGGCCGGAAACCGTAACGAAGATCAAAACGACGTCCTGCCGGGTCGCCGGAATGGCATATTCCAGAATATCCTTTAACAGATCGCGTCGTTCCGCAAGGCGCAGGTCCCGCAGCAGCATCTTCATCGCCTGCGCGTGGCCGGGATAGCGAATGGTACGGTAATTCAGTTCCCGCACCGCGCCGGCATAGGTTTCACACAGCGAGCCGAGGCCGCCCGAGGTATTGAAGGCTTCGTAGGTCACGCCGTCCACCCCCAGCGTTTCCAGCCCCTCCAACGCCGGAACCATGCGGCGTTCGCCCGCCACGATGGCCTCGCACGGTTCGATATATTCGTTGATGACGCCGTCCGTGCTCCAGGTCAGGTTATAGCCGAGGGCATTGGAGGGAAATTCCGGCAGCGCACCGACGCGCAGATGGATCGTGTCCAGCGCATCGAACCGCCGGGCGATGTCATGGGCGACGATGGAGACGAAGCCGGGCGCCAGGCCGCATTGCGGCACGAAGGCGGTGCGCGCGCCGGCCGCATGGTCGCGTACCGCGCGGGTGCTGGCCACGTCCTCGGTCAGGTCCAGGTAATGGAGCCCGGCCTCGGCCGCGGCGCGCGCGATCGTCGTGGTCAGATGATAGGGGGCCGCGGACAGCACGGCATAATGCCCATCCATCAGCGGGCGGAGCATGCCGGGCTCCGCGATGTCGGCCTGCAGCTTTCGAACCGAATCCGCAACGTCGGCGCGATGCAGGCCGGCCTGGTCCCGATCGACCAGGCTGACGGCATAATCGCCGGTAGCGTCAAGGAAATCCGCGATCGTCGCACCGATCTTGCCGGCGCCGACAACGAGTATCTTCTTCATCCGATCCGCTCCCGCCATATGGAATCACGACATCGAACGAAGGAACGATATCGAAAACAACTGGCCGTGTGACGCGTCGCGCGGGCTTTTTTTCGGCAGAATGTCGGATAAGATCGGCATTATGCACATGGACGCCACGGACAAAGCCCTGCTCGCCCTGCTTCAGGACAATGCGCGGATATCGACCGCAGCGCTGGCCCGCCGCACGGGCCTGTCACGCACGACGGTGCAAAGCCGCATCGAACGGATGGAACAGACGGGGCTGATTGCCGGCTATACGGTCGTGACGGCGCCCGAGGCCGAGGATGCGGTGCGCGCGCACGTAATGGTCACCCTCGCCCCGCGCCATGCCGCGTCGGTGGAAGCCGCGCTGCGGCACATCGGGGAAGTGCGCGAGCTGCATGCCGTCAGCGGCACGGTGGACATGATCGCGATCGTCGGCGCGGCCTCGACCGAAATCATCAATCGCGTCATCGACCGGATCGGATTGCTGGACGGCGTCGAGCGCACGATTTCGGCGATCATCCTGTCCACCCGGTTCCGGCGCCGCGGCACGCACGGCCGCTGAACACGCGCCCGGGCATGCGCAGACCGTCTGGAGGCGGTCTGCCATACGGGCGGCAAGCTTGCGATAGAAGGACGGGGGTTTTGCGTCGTCGGCGCGATACCCCCCAACCGAGCGCACGCTCCCGGACCTCAGGCGAAACTCTCCGGCTCATGATGTTCATGATAGCTCCTACTTACAGGTAGGAGCCCCCGGAAAACGGGACGCTTCACGTCCAGATCCGGGAACCGGCCGCATGACGATGAAAGGGGCGCAGGGACGGAATCGATTGCAAAAAACACAATTAAATGTTGCCAAAATAACAATTTAAAATCGCAAAAAAATATGCGTGTTATTAAGAAAGGTACCCATCTGTATTGCACGAAGAGTATCGCAAATACCAAACTCACTTCGCAGAATGACGTTTTTTTTTTGCGAAATATTGATCCGCGGCACTTTAGGCGTGGTCACGCCCCGAACGTGGAGTAAATAAAATGGCGAATGGCAAGACAGCTATGGTTGTCGGAGCTGCCGGAGATATATGCTCTGAAGTCTGCCGTCGACTGGAGAGTGACGGTTACAAATTAATATTGATCGACCGCGATGAGGTTCGGCTCAACAGGTTGCTCAACACCCTCGACAGTGACCGGGTCACGCCGGTAATCGCTGATGCAGGTGCAGCAGAGCCCGCAGACGGAGGCATAGCCGACGCGGTTGACCAACACCGGCCGGAGGTGCTCATAAACGGTGTCGGCGGCGACACCAAAGTATTAAGGATCGAAGACCTTACGGCAAGCTATGTTGCCGAAAAGATAAATGAAAACCTGATAACGACGTTCAACGTAACCAAGCTCTGCGTGCCCCACATGAAAGCCAAACGTTATGGACGCATCGTCAACTTTGCGTCCGCCGGCGGGCGTACATACAGCCATTTCAATAACGCGGCGTACGTCGCTGCAAAGGCCGCGGTCATCGGGTTTACCAAACAAATAGCATATGAACTTGCTCCCTTCGATATTGTTGCGAACGTGGTTGCACACGGGCCGATGCTGACAAGCCGCATTGAAGCCGCGTGGGAGCGGCGCCCCGAGGAGCAGAGGAAGGACGTGCTGAATAGAATCCCTCTCCGACGGATGGGCACTCTCGATGAAGCCGTCGGAAGCGTAATGTATTTGGCATCTCCTTCTGCGGGTTTCACAACAGGAAGTGTGATGGACATCAATGGCGGTCTTTACATGTAAACTGGCCCAAGGAGATAGGTGATGATTACATTTATTGTAAAATACATATATAACGTTACCAGATCTGCGCGAGAACAGGTTATGGCGTCGCATCGAGAAAATCTGGAACAACAAGCGCAGTCGGGCGCCTTGATTTGTGCGGCGCGCGTCGAAGGCGAAGAGGCGGGAGTTCTGATATACAAGGCCGAAAATCGCGAGAAACTGGAAAATATACTACAAAAAGAACCCTATAAGAAAAATGGTTTTATAGAAAAGACCGAGATATCGGTCTTGAATCCAACAATAGGATTCCTCTAACAATCGCACATTTCAACAAACATGAAGATTAGCCATTAGAATATAAAATATTCCAATATCGTATGACGAAGATCCAACTCCTGGGAGACCAAAACCATGGCTACCACCGACTGGTCGCTCAATTGGTTCGATCGCAGGTCAAGTTTCATCGAAGAGTGCAACGCTGCGCGCAACGCGCTTATCGATGATCTAGCCGATGGGGCTGCCACGCAGCAGCGCGTATTGGACGATATATATCGCATCTGCGGCCCATCGCAATCATGGCAACAATCGGGGTATAGCGACGCCATCCGGCGTGGCGCAACTTTCCGGGAAATTGTACCAATTCGGACATACGCGGATTTTGAACCGCTCATTGACAGCGAAGTGCACACCAAGGGTGGCGTGCTGTCGACCAGTCCTGTCCGTCGCTGGTTAAAAACAAGTGGCACGACCGGAAAGCCCAAGCGTATCCCCTATACGGACCACTGGATGACGGCTTATCGCGTGCCGGCGATGAAGGCGATGTGGGGCACGTTTCTGCTGAACTGTCCGGAACTTCTTGCCCATCCGTATGCGACATTCGACACCCAGACGGTCCGCGAAGTCCCCGGCGATCACATCTTTGGCGTGCCTTATCAGGGGATCAGTAACCGCAACCCGCCACTCGGCGCCTCGGATTGGACGCCACCCTGGTACGAAGCCCCTTGGTATATCCCCTCTCTCCCCAGCGACCATTTAACCAAAATGTATTACCGGCTACGATGGCTCGTCACGAAAGATGTCCGGTTTTTGACTGCAATAAACCCAAGCACCATCTTGTCCATACTTGATAGCCTCAGGCTGTTCGCATCAGTTCTGGTCAAGGAGATAGCGGACGGATCCGTGGCCGGGATAAACATGGTTGCGCCGGATCCGGAAGCGGCTCGGCGCCTGGAGAAAATTCTCGGACGATCCACTTATTCATTGAATGATGTCTGGCCCGACTTGATGCATTACAGCACATGGGCGTCGGCCGCCGCGAGGCTCTACGATGCGCAAATGCTCCATGCCTTGCCCTGTGCCAAGCGACTTCCCTTCATGAGCTGCGGAACGGAAGGGGTCGTGACAATACCGCTGGACGGTTCTCAGTCGGGTCAACCATTGGCGGTCGACCAAGCCTGGTTCGAGTTCATCCCCGCTGAGGATGAACCGAACGAGTATTTAAACGGCAAGAGACGAACCGACACCCTCTTGTATGACGAACTGGACGTCGGAAAAGAGTACCACGTTATAATGTCCCAGTTGAACGGTTTGACGCGACTCTACACCGGAGATATATTTTCCGTCGAAAAAATAGAGGCGGGAGTGCCGTATATTTATTTCACCCGTAGACACGGTGTTTATCATTCATTCACGGGCGAAAAATTGACCGAGGCTGAAGTCGTTTCTGCAATTGAACGCGGCCTCGCGCAGTTCGGAGCACCCCTCGGATTATTTCTCTGTGGCGCGCGATGGGGATCTCCGCCAGGTTATTCGATTGCGATCGAGCTGCATCTGCCCCGGAAACTTGATGTTACGGAAATCGCCACGGCAATTGATCTCCATCTGCAGCACATCAGCATAGAATATGCATCGAAACGGGAGAGCGGTCGCCTGGACGGCATACAGGTCGCATTGATTCAACATCAGGCGATCGCGAAATACGTCGAGTCAAAACGGAATCCAGGCAATACCACTCAATACAAATATAAGCCGTTCCATAAGGACACGTCCTTTCTCGATGAACTCGTCCGAGATAACAACATTATCCAGGGGGAGATGCACGGTGTCAGCGTCACGTAAAATCGAACAACTTCATAGCGACGGCGCGGAATTGGCGTTGCACTCTTGGATGCCGCGTAACCCGCGCGCCGCGGTCTTCTACCTCCATGGCCTTCAAAGCCACGCTGGATGGTCATGGCAATTTGGGGAGTATCTCGGGCGTCGCGGCGTCGCCTTGTTCGTTTTGGATCGGCGTGGGAGTGGTCTGAGCGGGGGCGTCCGCGGGGATTATGCATCATTGGACTCCCTGGCCTATGATTATCATGTCGCGTACAACCATATGCTGGCGCTACTCGAAGATAAGCAAAATGTAACGCTCTTTGGTCACTGCCTCGGGGGATCGCTGCTCGGTGGTCTTCTGGCTAAAGGAGGCGTATTCGCGAATTATCGCTCGTTTGTTTTTTGCTCCACGTGGCTGGGTCGTCTCCACGCCGTGCTTTCGCCTGAGGCGCGATCAATAATCGCCGGAGAGAGAAGCACCGAGCTTGTAGACGTAGACTTGAAGGCGCATGACTTTACGGATGTCAAGAAATATCTTGACTTTATTTCCTCCGATCCGCTCTCAATAAAATGCATTACCGCTCGAAGCAGAGCGTTGTTTCTGGAAATAGAGCAGATTTATCTCGAAAGGGGGATAGATTCAGGCGCTGCATCAGCACATTATATTATAAGTTCGACCGATCCCATTGTAAACCATCAGGCATCCTTCGAGGTATTTAACGCGATCACTCGAAATGCTGGATTTCTATCAGTTATACCAACAAATAAACACTATATTCCATTCACTGATGCAAGGGAGGTATTGTTTAAACGAACGGAATCAATTGCGCTAGAGCATCATCCGACCGGATGGACTCATCCGGTCGGATAAAGATGCTCGTTAAAACAAAGAGCTAGAGCCATATCCGTGAACCAGTGTGAATGGATGTGGCTCTAGAGCATGTCCGCTGAACATCGGTTCCGCGAAAATCCCCTAAGTTATTCTGTCGAGCATCTTCACCCGTTCAAGCGACTCCGTTTGAACGGGATCTTCTCCAGCCGAGGGGACATCGGGATGAAAACGCGTTTTTTCCACGTAACGCTCCCCTTAAAGCGGCCGTTTGCTCACATGGCACATAAGCGGACCACATCCGACAGCGTTGTCCTTATGATTGAACACCAAGGCGTTACGGGAATCGGTGAATGTGCGCCGCGGAAATATGTCACCGGAGAGACGCCCGAGCAGGTGATACGGTTAGTGGACTCCGCTCTTAAGAGTCGTGACGTCGCGGAGGCACTCGAAGCAAGTCCCACCGAGTTTCTTTCCGGAATGCTGAACGGTGACAAGCGCTTTAGTGACATCGCATCGCTGCCCAATAACGCGCGATGCCTGTTGGAAATGGCGCTGCTCGATTGGCTCTGCCATGCAAGATCGATCGCGTTATGTGACGTCATAGCTGCGTCATTTGAGTCCGGCTTGATGCCGAGCAAGGAAATCACGCGTGTTCTCGATGGCCATCGGAATCTGGATGATTTTCTCAGTTCGGACGGTCCGTTTCACTGCATAAAAGTAAAGGCTACGATAAATAGCCAATCGGATATCGAGACCGTTGAGAAATTGCGTGAAAGCATAGGGCCAAACCGTGATATAATAGTCGATGCCAATATGGGCTGGACAGACGAGAATGCCCGGTCGTCGATGGCCAAACTTGGACGAGCCGGAGCTACGCTGTTTGAGGAGCCTCTTCCCGCACGACGATACCTGGATTTGGCCGATCTCAGGGCCACAACGAATCAGCCAATTATGCTGGACGAGTCCCTGTGCACACTTCAGGACGGAGAGGAGGCAATTGCGCGATCGAGCGTTGACGCTTTCAACATCAGAATTTCCAAGAATGGTGGGATATCGGGCGCGCTTGGCCTGATACGCCTGGCTCGATCGTCCGGTATCCGTTGGCAACTGGGCGTTCAAGTCGCCGAGGTCGGGCCGCTGGTTGCGGCCGAACGGCATTTAGCCTGTACGGTCGGGGGCTATTTGACTGTCGAGGCGGGAATTGGTGACGAGATATTTGACGAATTTGTCGTGGATCCTTATCCCACGCCCGACCGAAAAAATAATACAATAATACTTCCACCAGGTAACGGGCTTGGTGTTCAACTATCATCAAATATAAATAAGTACAAAACAGCACTCACCTGAAGACGTTCGTTTTTATCTGGCGTATTTGACTTGTCATTGGTCGATTGCGATATTGGATCCGAGGTTGCCATGTATACCTTGTCAAGGTGCGATGTGCAGAGCCGTGTGTTGACTCTTCTCGGCAACGGGCGAACGAACAGGGCGCTCACTGCTGTGCACGACGATCCAGCAGACCTCATACAATCTTCCATCGCGGGAAATACGGAGCGGCTCGCCGTCTCGATTTTGGAAGGGGCATCAGTTGAAAACCGACGTCCAAAGGAATTTTTTCACTGGCGGACGCCTTTCGAGATGCACGCTCAGAACCGTGTTATAGTCGGAGGCTTCGGCAAGACGCACGGATCGCGCAATGCGGACGTCTCTGCTGCCGACGCACCGGCGTGGTTCTTCAAAGGGACCGACGCTCAACTGCTTTTGAATGGCGAGGCAATAAAAGGCGTGGGGCGCGCTGCCCAGATTTGTGAGGAAGCAGAGATTATACTGGTCTACAGTACTGACGGCTCAGGTGTGGCACAGTACGCTGGCTTTATGTTTGGAAACGATGTTACTGACATTGTTACTGCCCGCGGCCAGCCCTCCAAGCTTGGACGCGCAAAGCTTTATCCGACGCCCGTTCACCCCGAATTGTTTCTCGGCCCGCCGCCGGCGCGCGTGACTGGGCGAGTCTCATGTTATCGCGGCGGGCAATTGATGGGCGATTTCCACGTTGAAACTGGAACGGATGAGCTTGTTTGGCCGGTCGAGGAACTTATTATGGGACTTCTGTCCAATGCACCGATGGCAGTCCCTGGGACTATACACATGATATTCATGGGGTGTCCCATGAATAGCTACGATAAGGGTATCCCGCTGGCGCCGAAAGATGAAGTCGTGATCGAATTTCCGGATTACGATGTGCGGATAAGTAATACCCTGGAGGCCTGAGGGGGGTCGGCCCGCTACGGGACGCCGGAGATTTTCAACACGGATCAGGGCAGCGCTTTCCAGACCGGGCCGGAACCTCATGCCGACCTGGCAAAACGGATCGGCCCATTATAACGCGCGGCGCCCACATGAATGGGGCAACCTCTGGGTCAGGCGGACTCCAAGCGGTTTGTGATGCCAATTCATGCAAAGCATCATGAGGAGCAGCGTTCTCCAGGTGCAAAGTTTTTCTCGCACGTCGACTCGGGTGGGCTTAAGCTCATCGTCCTGAAACGTTGGGGCGCGTCACCGTAAATGCATCCAAAAGATTTATCTTTGCTGGCATGTCTCGACGTTCTTTTATCCGAAGGCAGCGTAGCAGGAGCAGCTTCGCGCATGAATCTCAGTACTCCGGCCATGAGTCGAATCCTCGGGAGGATTCGGTCATTGACGGGAGATCCGATTCTTGTGCGAGCCGGTCGGGGCATGGTGCCCACACCGCGAGCAGAAGAAATTCGTGAGCAGGTGAGCGCGCTCGTGGAGAACGCTCGGCAGATATTGCAAGGCTCGAGCCAATTCTCACCGCACCTTCTCAAACGTACCTTCACGCTTCGCGCAACCGACGGCTTTGTATCATCATTCGGCTCTCATTTGATTGATTCTCTCTCCAAATGTGCTCCTCACGTCAGCCTGCGATTTGCCCCACAAGGGGACGAAGACGTTGCGGGGCTTCGAGAGGGGGCGGTCGATCTTGACATCGCCTCAATAAATATCAGTGGTCCCGAAATTATAACCCAGTCCCTGTTTTCCGACCGCTTTGTCGGAGTGGTAAAGAAATCCCACCCTCTTGCCTCCGGTAAGGTTACGGTCGAACGATTCTGTAAGTATCCTCAGATCTCCGCGTCACGCCGAGGACGCAAGCAGGGTCCGTTGGACTTGGCACTCCAAAATCTCGGCCAGTCGCGCACGGTCGCCGTGGTCGTATCCGGCTTCGCGGATGCGGTGTTCCTAGCCGACCAGGCGGGCCTGGTCGCGGTCGTGCCGGAGTTGCTTACACGTAGCGTGCGTCATGGATTGATGACGTTCCAGTTGCCGGTGGAGACGCCACCGGTCACGGTGTCCCTGGCGTGGCATCCCAAATTTCAATTTGATCCTGCGCATAGCTGGTTGAGAACGATTGTAAAGGCAATCTGCTCTTCTGACGACTCGTCAGATACATAGTTGCATTTCTATCAACGATACATTTCAATAATTGCAGTTTCCGCATCTTCTTTGTCTGGCGCATTATCATCCAGCTTCAGGGCCAGCTTCAGGGAAGGAAGAAGGGAATGGCGACGGCATCCACAGACATGGCTCCTGCCTCCGGTCGAGAAGCAACGCGGCGGCTGCTTCCCTTCACGGGTCTGGTTGCTCTCGGTTACCTCACGGTGGGGTTGCCCCTGGCTGTTGTACCGATCTATGTACATAGTACGCTCGGTTTTGGTCCGGTTGCCGTTGGCTGGGTAATAGCAATGCAATCGATCGGGACATTACTGACTCGCCACTTCGCAGGTGTTGTTTCCGACACGCGTGGTTCGAAACTCGCGGTTATTTCTGGCGCTGCCACATGCTCTTTTGCAGCAGTGTTATATAGCCTGAGCACTCCGTCGCTCTTCGGAAGGCCCGGTGGGCTAGGGGTCCTATTATTAGCCCGGTTGATTCTCGGCTTGGGAGAAAGTCTGCTGATCACCGGCGCGTTGGCGTGGTGCATAGGGGCGGTGGGAAGCCGGTATACCGGGCGCGCGATGGTTTGGGTCGGCATAGCGATGTTCGGTTCGATCGGAGCCGGCGCGCCTGCCGGCGTTGGCCTGCTCCGAGCAGGCGGTTTTACCTTTCTTGCTCTGGTAGCGGCTCTCCTCCCGATTCTTGCGTGCCTGATTGCGGCAAGGAAGCCCGGCATACCTCCGCATCACGGCCGGCGCATGGGGTTCCTGAAGGTTGTCGGCCTCATCTGGCCATTTGGGGTAAGCCTGGCGCTGAGTACTTTCGGGTTCGGCACGCTCTTCGCGTTTCTTGGCCTCTATTACGCGTCTCACAATTGGTCCGGTGCGTCATGGGCGCTCTCGGGATTTGGCCTCGCATATACGGTCACCCGCCTCATATTCGGTGGCCTGCCCGACCAAATGGGGGGAATCAGGGTCGCGTCGGTCACTATCCCTCTCCAGGCACTCGGATTGATTATTTTAGCCGCGGCACCGGTGGCTGAAGTGGCTTTGATTGGCGCTGCTATTCTTGGAGCGGGGTACTCACTGACATTCCCGGCGCTGGGAGTCGAAGCCGTCAAACATGTTCCTCCGCAAAGCCGGGGCGCTGCAATGGGTGCTTACGTGGCGTTCGTCGATATAGGGCTTGGTCTAACTGGGCCAATTTCCGGAGCCATTGTCAGCCATGCGGGTTATCCAGCGGTCTTTGTGGCGGGAGCCCTCGCGTCGGGAGGGGCGTTCGTCGCAATGATGTTGACGAGTAACCTCTTCGTCAGGCCCACCGTAGATTAAGTGTTTGGTGTTCAGGAACTCGACGTCATACCCCCCTGCGGCGTACGAAACGTGGCATGATCCTGAAGGGTCAGGAGGCGTCCTGCGACACGGTACCGAAGGCCCCGCGCAGCAGGGCCTCCATTTCAGAAACATCATGTTCGATGAAATCCGGAAGCGTGTCGCGCGCCACCTGCCTGAGATGGTCGGAGAATTCGGCGAGAACCGGCGCCAGCGGCGTGGCGCTGCGTGAAATGACGCCGAAATGGAACGGAATCTGCACGTCGAGCGGCCGCACGACGGCACCGTCCACCGGCATCCCATAGGCTGTGACCGGGTCGATCACCGCCACCCCCATGCCGGCGCGCGCGGCGGCGACGGCCGAGACGCTGGCATTGGTGTCGATGGCGGAAAACGGCGCGAGGCCGGCCGCGCGAAAGGCCGCATCGATCCGGGGACGCAGCCGGAAGGGGTTGGACGTGGCGATCAGCGGCCGGTCCTGCAGGTCGATCAGACGGATCCGCCGGCGCCGGACAAGGGGATCGGAATCGGACACCACCGCCACGCAGGCGGCCGAACCGATCCAGTGCACGTCCACCCCCGGATGGTCGAGCGGCAGCGACGAGATGCCGAGTTCCGCCGTGCCGGAACTGACGGCCTGGACGACGTTTTCGGCCATCATCGTATGGAGGAAAATCTTGCGCGGCAGGCGGCCCGGCGGGATGCGCGCCAGGGCGAAGGGCGCGATGGTCGCGGTGAAGGCGGGGATCGACGCGATTTCGAACGGCTGCGGCTCGCCGAAGGCGATGGCGTCCGCGCGCTCCTTGATATGGCGCAGGCCGCTGAGGAAACGCTCGACCTCGGAATGGAACAGCACGCCCTGGCTGGTGGGCGCGATGCGCGGGCCGTTCCGCGACAGCAGCAGGAAGCCGATATTGTTTTCCAGGTCCTGAATCGCGCGGCTGATCGTCGGCTGCGACCGGTTGAGGACGCGCGCCGCGGCGGTGATGCTGCCGGCCGACATCACGGCCGCGAACGCATCGAGTTGCTTGATGTCGAGATCATCCAAATTCATGCCGCGCATCATAGCAGGCCCGGCGATCGTTGCAAACCAAGGATGCTTCATAAGGATCATAATGGCATTGTCATTCGTAATACGCATGATAAGGTGACCATGGCCGGGACGCCGGAACTGGAACCAACCGGCCAAGTCGCGTCATTTCGATATGAGAAAAAAATGCCACCACCGGACGTCAATTTCTTCGCGGACAGAATTGCCGCGACCCGATCGCCGGCGATGCGGGACATGTTCGCCGCGCGGGCGGAGATCATGCGCCTGTGCGACGCCAGCGCCGCCGCGGTCCTGACCCCCATGGAACCCGGCCGGATCGGCCGGGCCAAACGTTTTGCCCTGGCATCGCGGATCGCGCGCTGGAATGGTGATGCCGCCCTGGCGGACCGCTATGGCCGGCAGTTGGACGAGATGTCCGCCTGTCCGGTGCTGCGGGCGCTGGGCCTGGGCGAGATGCCCGAACTGGACACGCAACAGGCCGCGATCGTGACCTATGCCGATATCGTCACCAAGGATCCCGTCAAGGCGGGGCGGGCCGAAATTGCGGCGATGCAGTCGGCCGGCCTGACGGATGCGGACGTGGTCCGGCTGGCCGAACTGGTGGCATTCGTCAATTTCCAGGCCCGCGTCATGGCCGGCCTGACGCTGATCGAGGAGCATGCGGCATGAAGCCGGCAACGGAATTTACGGTCGAGCCCCTGGAATGGGAGCCCTACATCACGCCGGTCAACCTGGACGAGGCGACCGACGCGCAGCGCGACGCGCTGAAAATCACGCCGTCGAACAAGAAAATTTCGAATTACGTCCTGACCCTGGCGCTGGATCCCGAAAGCCTGGCGCACCGAACCCCGCTCTTCAACGCCATCATGTACGGCCCGGCGGGCCTGCCGCGTTCAGAGCGGGAACTGGGCGCGGTCGCGGCGTCGATCGTCAATCATTGCATCTATTGCGCGTCCACCCATGCCGCGCGCTACAACCAACTGACATCCCGGCCCGAAATCATGCAGGAAATCTTCAGCGCCGGCACCCAGGCCGCGCTGGACGAGCATTCCCAGGGTCTTTTCGATTTCGCGGTCCATTTGTCCCGGACGCCCCCCGCCCTGTCCCGCGACGACGTGTCGGTCCTGGAATGCCTGGGCCTCACAGCGCTGCAGATGTTCGACCTGGTGCTGTCGGCGGCGATTTTCGGCTGGGCCAACCGGCTGATGCACCCGCTGGGCCAGGCGATGAAGGCGCAATAGCAGCGGGGCCGCCCCTACCAGCGCGTCAGAGGCGGCAGGACCAGCCGCGCGGCCAGCGCCGTCACGCCGCCGCCGAGAAGATACCAGACGGCGACATAGAGCGGGTCGTCGAAAGGACAGGCCAGCATGAAGACCAG
>NZ_JABXXP010000018.1 GCF_013376155.1 Nguyenibacter vanlangensis | reverse complement strand
GCGGCGGAGCCGGCGCGTGGTCGGGGCCGGGGCCGGGGCCGCGATTGACCGGCGGCGTGCCGGTCCACCAACATGGGGCGAGGAAGGGGTTCCATGACGCTGAACATCGCTTTGCAGGTCGGCGATCCGGCCCCGTGGTTCATCGAAGCCAGTTCGGACCGGCAGGGGCCGTACCATTTCGACAAGGCGGCGGGGCGTTATGCGCTGCTGTTCTTCTTCGGGTCGTCCACGCGGCCGGAGGTGCAAGAGAGCCTGGCTGTCGTGGACCGGCACAAGGCGATGCTGGACCAGGCCAATCTGCTGTTCTTCGGGATCAGTTCCGATCCGGAGGACGCGGCGCGCCTGACGGCCGATCCGGCGGCGCCGGGGCTGCATTACATTTACGACGGCGCGAGCAAGGTCGGGCCGCTGTATGGATTTCGCCCCGAAGGGCCGCCCGCCTGGCTGCTGGTGGACCCGATGTTGCGGGTGATCGCGGTGTTCGGCCATCAGCCGGGGGTGGCGCAGGGCATTTTCGAATTGCTGGCGCGCATTCCGCCCGCCGCCGCGCGGGCCCAGGCCGAGGCGACGCCCGTGCTGATGCTGAGCGACGTGTTCGAGCCGGCATTCTGTGCGCATCTGATCGAGCATTACACGCGGGTCGGCGGCGCATTGTCCGGGGTGTTTACCGAATATGACGCCGGGCAGTCGGTGCGGGCGATGGATATGCGCTTCAAGCGCCGGCGGGATTGCCGGATCGAGCAGCCGGAGCTGGTGGCGCAGATCGAGCAGCGGATTTCGCGCCGTATCGTGCCGGAGATCCGGAAAATCTTTCAGTTCCACGCGACCTATCTGGAGCGGATTTTGGTGGCCTGTTACGACGCGGCCGAACAGGGGCGGTTCGGCGCGCATCGCGACAATACGCTGGCGGCGGTCGCGCATCGGCGCTTTGCCATCTCGATCAATTTGAATGACGGATTTAGCGGCGGGGGCGTCAGTTTTCCGGAATTCGGCCCCCGCGCCTTCTCGCCGCCGTCAGGCGGGGCGGTGGTGTTTTCCTGCGGGCTGATGCACCGGGTGGAGACGGTGACGGCGGGGCGACGCTTTGCCTGCCTGACTTTTGCCTATGACGAGGCGGCGGCCGAGATCCGTCGGGCGCATTGGAAGGACAGGCGTGGGGGGGATGGGGGGTGAGGGTTTTTTTGTTTTTTTGAAAAGAATCAAAAAAATTTGTTTTGTTTGGAACATTTTTTGTATCGACCCTTTTGACGAATGATTTTTTATCTTTGCGGGAATTTCATTCTACACTCTTGATAAATCGCCTATCCGAGCCTGCCTCATGCCGGGCATTCAGAGTATCATGACACAAGTCGAAAAGCTGGCCTTGGTTGGAGTTGCAACGCATCCGATATTATGTAACCGTAAGTAACCATAGGAAATATTATGTTGCAGGGTCCCGATGTCAGATCCATTGTTCCTCTCCCACTCCGCTTCATTTGACACGAATTCGTTTCTTCCAACGGAGCCGGGCAGTAATCTCGCGGGTTTCGGTGGCACGAGTGGCCTATATGCCGACTCAGCCTCGATAAACGCGCCCCTAGCGGCGTCAGAGCAATTTATTTCGCCGCAGGACATGGCCGTCCTGAAGTCCGTGGAAGAGTTATACCCCCACGATGTTTCGGCGACGCCATTCGCGACAAATCCTCAGAATGATCCGACGTCGTCAGCATTTGAAGACATGTCGTCGACTACCGTACCAGCGGTTACGGCCTCATCCATCGGCACCACATCCATGGAGACGCGGATGATGGTTGCTGCTGCCGATACATCCGATGGTGATGGAAATATCGTCGTAATCGGAACACCCCCATCATCCGGAGGCGGTGATATTTCACCAGTGACAGGAGGAGGCGGGGGCGGGGGAGGCTCCGTATCGTCCGATTCAGGGCAACATATCATGGTCTATGGACATCATGTCGCTGTGATCAATGGTGTCAAATATCTCGAAAACAACGCCGGAACCGCCGTTTTGACGCAAAGTTCCTTCGATGGGACGTCTACAAATGCAACGCCGCTTCGGTTGAGCCAAGTCGATCAGGCCGTTCAGGACGCGACCGAGTCTGAACTAGGGCGCAGTCCGAGCGATCAAGACTACAGTAATGCGTACGGCCAGCTTGGCAACGGATCGTCCATGGCAAGCGTAAGGTCATCCATTGCACATTCCCAGGAAGCAACTAACGACATCAATGGAATTTGGCAGCATATATTGGGACGACAGCCGGATTCCGGGGCATTGAACTATCTCGAAGACCAGATGGCTTCGGGTCAGGAGAGTCTAGGCAACATCGCCTACGGCACGGCTCATTCCCAGGAAGCGACCAATGATGTCAACGGGATCTGGACGCGCATCCTCGGACGCACCCCTGACAGTGGCGCGCTCAATTACCTGGAAGACCAAATGGCCTCCGGGCAGCGCTCGATGAACGATATCGCATACGGCACCGCTCACTCCCAGGAAGCAACGAACGACGTCAATGGGATCTGGACGCGCATCCTCGGACGCACCCCTGACAGTGGCACGCTCAATTACCTGGAAGACCAAATGGCCTCCGGGCAGCGTTCGATGAACGATATCGCATACGGTACTGCCTATTCTCAGGAATCTCTGACAAACATCAATGGTGGCTACCAGATCATCCTTGATCGAAACGCCGATAGCGGCGGCCAGGGCTTTTACGCGAATGAACTCGCACAGGGACAAAGCCTGGCGAACGTCTTTCAGCAACTCGCTACGTCGCAGGAAGCACAGACCCAGATTGCAAATTTTCTCTCACGTGACGTTGGTCAAATTAATGACTCACTTATAAATAATGGACAAACGATGTTGAGTGACATCGCTCAGGCGTACCAAGCGATAAGAAACTATACGTCTGAAGAACTTCAAACAGCCGCCAATAATTTCTCAACTCAATTCAATTCATCTACCAATGCGCTTGGTAGCTTGATGCCGCAAACATGGCAAGGTTGGTTAGGATTGGCATCCACTTTGGTTCTGCTATCTCCCTTGGCGCCCGAGGCGGCTGGGGCAGAGGCGATTGCCGGTGGTGCTAACCTCTTGACGACGGCATTAGATGTAGAGCTTCATACTGCAGCGATATTCGAAACGCGTGCCACAGTGTCGGCTTTGCCCGATAATGCTATTTCCGCGTTAGAGGAAGCAAAGACGTTCATTCCGAATCAAACTGGCAGAACGCTTCAATTGGATGAAAATACAACGGTCACTCAAATTAACGGGACAAAAAGTAGAGGAGCAATAGTTTTCCAGGGAGGCAGCGATGATTCTGTTATTAATTATTTTAGGAAGATCACAGGATATAATGGAGATTTAAATTCTATTGTAAAGAAGGATTTTGGAAACGGGCAAAAAGTTTGGGCGGTCAACACCCCTGAAGGAAATTTCGCCCTTCGAAACTATTCCGCTTCAGCTCAGCGGGGAGGCTTGGATAAATGGACAATAGACTTCCCTGAAGATTACATACAGAAAGATACCGACGAGTTTAAATTTAATTTCTGAAAGGCGATTCAGATGAGCGAGAATCTGTTATGGGACAATGCTTTGGAGGGGTTTGGTGGCGCCTCGGCAAGATCTCTTTTTTTTAGGTCTGGAATAAATAAAGAACATATAAGTTCCACGGAAAAAAAGAGACGATTTCATGATTTTCTTGTTTATGGATTCAAGAGGGGGAAAATCGTAGAATTTGATGAAATCAATAATATTCCAATATTTAGCGGAAAGTCACCAGATGATGTTGTCGCCAAAATTTTAAAAGATTGGCCTCAAAAAAATACAATGGAATCACTGGATGATGGTGGAGAATTTTATCTTTATTTTATTCAACTTAATGGTTTCGCAGAATTGATAGAAGGGACACGAGTCGAGCCATTAGGATAATAAAGGAACAGACAAGGTAACTGCTCACGTGAGCAGAAAGGGTTGTGCTGTGGAACGTGATTTGATTCGATTCCCGAATGTCGAGCCAACCGCGCATTGGGCTGGGTGAAGCCGTAATTTCCGAGCGGCTGTAGTATCGGGTGCCGGCTTACGGGAAATCGGCTAATGCGACGCTCTGCACTTTACCGAAAAGTAGCAGCGCTATGATGAATATCGTCACGGTAGCTGCGCCCAGCCACAATGTTCCGCCCGTGCCAAAGATCAGGGCCATCGGACCTGCCAGGACATACCCCAGGGGCATCAGACAAAACGAACCCAGGGCGTCATAGGCGGACATACGGGAAAGCATCTCAGGCGGGATCGCGCGCTGAAGCGTGCTCTCCCAGACGACGTTGACATTTGCCATTTCGATCCCACCGAGGAAAAAGCAAAGCCCTTGCGCCCAGAACGGCCACGAACCGGCCAGGCATGCCGGGGTCAACGGATAGAGCAGTAGCCACAGCAGGACTGCACGGACGGGCTGCTTTGGCCGAAGGCGCAAAGCCATCAAGCCGCCAATCGTGGCACCGGTTCCCATCGCTGAAAGAAGAAGACCCCAATGTGGAGCACCGTGCACCCGGCGAGAAAAAAGCGACGCGCCAAGGATTTCCGTGGGGGCCCACGATAGGGTCTGCATCACGGCAAACAGACAAACCATCATCCACAGCCAGGGCATGCCGGCGAACGCCGTCCACCCTTCGCGCAAAGCAGTCAGCATGCCCGGTTCATTCTCTTCGGCCGGCAATCCTTTTCCTGGCGTCAGTGCCGACAGCAAGCCCGCACTGGCCAGATAGCTGAGCGCATCCAGCGCAACCGCCCATCCTGCGCCGATACTGGCAACACATAACCCTCCGATGGCCGGACCCAAAAGCCCCGCAAAAGAAACTGCCATCATAATCAACGAGTTGGCGCTCGGAAACAGCGCAGCAGGCACGATCTGGGTCAGCAGTCGATTGCGGCCGGGTGCATCCAATGCATTACTGAGGCCGAGGAGTGCAGAAAGCGGAACAACTGCAACATACGACAGGGAAGATTTAAACAACAACGCGGCAAGCGCAGTCTGCGCCAAAGCCCGTGTTAGATCGGCAACCACCATGATACGACGCGGTGGATGCCGATCGGCAAGGACTCCTCCGAACAGCAACAGCAACGCCATTGGAAGAATTTCGGCAGAGAGCACCGCGCTCACACCCCCTGCCCCGGCCCCCTTGGCGAACAGGGCGAAAGATAATGCTACCGGGACCAGAGCACTCCCCATATTGGATAGGAACGTAGCGGTGAGGAATACTACGAAATTACCGTTGCCAAGAACGCCGAGGCTTTCTCGATAATTACGTTTCGGTGTCATCTTGCAAGTAGAATGTACCGGAGAGCAAGGGTCAAGACGGCTCTCGGTCGTGGCTTAAGAAAGCCAGGCTAGCTGTCAGATTGTGAGATGCCATTGGCGTAATTGACGATGTGTGCCGGCGGGGCCTCCCGCAGAACCCCATACGAACCGTCCACAAAGAAACGTCCTACGGCAGGGAGAATATCACCGTTTCTCCGGCATGCCAAACAAACGTAGCCTGTCCAGGCGAAGATTTCCACTGCGATACCGACGATCATGGGGGAGGCTGGCCGCTTCGCCCCGCCCGTGCGGGGAACACATCGTCGAGAAACCCTCGACCGCGCTCTGCCCCGGTTCATCCCCGCGCATGCGGGGAACACTGCGGGGCGACGATATCGGGCAGGTTGATCGTCGGTTCATCCCCGCGCATGCGGGGAACACCAATCCTTGCGCGGCTTCCGTGCCAGCATCCTCGGTTCATCCCCGCGCATGCGGGGAACACTCGCGGCATGGCGCACCGTGACATTTCTGCAACGGTTCATCCCCGCGCATGCGGGGAACACGCCTTTCGAAAGGCCGCCGATGCGGAGCGGGTTGGTTCATCCCCGCGCATGCGGGGAACACATCCCACCGGGTATAAAACTCGGTCGCCAGCTCGGTTCATCCCCGCGCATGCGGGGAACACTCTCCACCAGTACCGCGCTTTCCTCCCTGCCTCGGTTCATCCCCGCGCATGCGGGGAACACGCTCTTGAGGGAAAATGCCTCGACCACGGACTCGGTTCATCCCCGCGCATGCGGGGAACACATCGGCTGGATCGTCCTGCCAAGCCGGAAAGGCGGTTCATCCCCGCGCATGCGGGGAACACGCTAGCATATGCGCTGTCAGCAACATAAGTCGGCGGTTCATCCCCGCGCATGCGGGGAACACTCTTCCTGGAAGGCATTGATCTCAAATCATTATTTCATTGTCAAAGATCCTACCGGCTGAAAGGCGGTTTTGTCAGCCGCGGCCCCTGCGGCGGGGCGGGGTGGCGGCGGCCGGTCCGGGTTGGGCCGGAAGGGCGGCCTCGGGAGTGAATGAAACCAGTCGGAAGCCGTCGAATTCAACCGGAACACGCCGGTTTCGGCCGCAGGTATCGAACGCGAAACCGGCATCGCTGGGGGCTGCCCAGGCAATGACGGCGTTGCCGTCCTCGATATAGGCGCATACCTGTCCCCAGATCATTTCGCGGACGCGCCGGCCGTAATTGCCGACATAGACGCCGGCGCGAACTTCCAGCAGCCAGACGGCCAGCCGCCCCCGCAGACGCGGAGGCGCGTTTTCAACCACGATGACCAGCATCGCCCAACCCTTTCGCGTCCTGGAATGCCACGGGCATGGCCTCCTCCTGGATCGGGGGCATTTCCAGGCCACCTGCGGCCAGGACCTCTTCGATCAGCGGGATGAGCCGTGCCAGGAGGTTCGTGCGCCGGAACTGGTCGCGGCACCGATGGCGCACGGCGGCCACGGGATCGGAGATCCGCTGCCCGTCCAGGGGTCTTTCATGCTGAACGGCGGCCGCCACGCGGAATGCCTCGGGCACGACGGTTTCAAATTTCACGATGTCCGCGATATCGTATACGAAGCTCTGCGGCTTGCCGGTATGCAGGAAGCCTATGGCCGGCGCGTAGCCCGCCGCCAGGATCGCGGCCTCTGTGATTCCATACAGTGCCGCCGTGGCGGCCGACAGGCAGCGATTGACCAGATTGGCCGTGTCCCATTCCTGCGGGTCGTAGCGCCGACCGTCCCACTCGGCCCCATGCGTGCGCGCCAGCAGGCGATAGGTCTCGCGCACCCGTGCGCCCTCGATGCCCCTCAACTGGTCCACCGAACGCCGCTCGGGAGCGTCCTCGCCGAAGCGGAGGGCATACATCTTGCGGACGACCTTCAACCGGGCGGCATCGTCCAGGGCCAGGCGTGCCTGAAGAAGAAGCCGATCCGCCCTGGCGCCCCCCGGCTGTCCCGAAGCGTAGAGCCTGACCCCGGCCTCGCCGACCCAGATCAGCAGCGTTCCGGCGCGCGCCGCCAGGGCCGCCGCGGCGTGACTGACGCGCGTGCCCGGTTCCAGCATGAGACAAACGAGGCCGCCGATCGCGATGTGCGTCCGGACACCGCCAGCATCGACGAGCACGAAGGCGCCGTCGAGAACATCGAGCTGTCCTTTCTCGACGAACAGGATCGAGGCGCGTTCTTTCAGGGGAGTCGGTCGCGGCGGCGGCAGACCCGGGATGAAACGGGACATGGCCGCCTTCAGGCGGCCCTGCGGATGAGCATCAACCCGCAGCCGAAGGCGCGGGCCCGGCCGAACCCCTGCATGATCGCGGCAAGTAGGGGCTGGGGCGCGGTGACGCGCAACTCCCCCGTCAGTTCGACCACTCCGAACGATGCCGTGCCCCGTCCACCGGAACGGGGAACCCGCAGGACGTCGCAGCCCGTCAACGTGACAGGCAGCGCCGGGACAAACCCGGCGCGTGCGCCCTGCCGCCCCAGCCATGCGTCCAGGGCGGCCGCGACCACCGTTTCGCGCCCTGCCGCCCGGTCGCCCGGCGACAGGCGATGAAGCGCATCCATTACGACGTCGTGCCGCTGGCTGCGTGTCCGTCCGGGCGCCTTGCGGTCGATCGTGGCGTTCGCGCGCAGGAGAAAACGCAGCCGGTCGCCCTCGTTCAACACAGGATCGAAGGGGCGGGTTTCCATATCGAAGAGATTGTGGGCATCGACCGGTTCACGGGCCGACAGCACCATGAAGCGCCCGCCCTCCACCTGCCGCCACAGGAAATCGCGCTTCCGTTCGGGATCGTCGCCAAACAGGGTCCAGAGCAGATGATGGGCGGCGCCGTGCCGCGCCCCCTCGCCTTCGGGAACGAGAAGCCGGGCCAAAGCCTGGATCGGTGCGTCACGCCGGAGCGCGACGCGGGATAGAAAGCCGCTCATGCCCTGCTTTCCTCGCTGCATGCCAGCACAGCCTCTTCGCGCAATCCGAACTGCCACCGGCTGCGGGAAAGCGGCTGGTCGCGGCGGATTTCGCGACGCAGGAGCGTGTGGCCGCCGCCGTGCTCGGCCATGTCGGCCATGTCGAGAACGAGCAGCGGGCCTTCGTTTTGCGATGCGCCGGCAAGCTGTTCGCGAAAGGGGCGGTGCCGCATCCGCAACCGGGCCTCGGGCCCGTTCCGGTGCCGTTCCAGCAGCACGACGGCGGCGGAGGGACCGTCCGTTACGCAAGGCGCCAGAGGCAGGCCGGGAGGACAGGACCGACGTCCGAGGGACGGGGTGAAAACCGGTTCGTCCATCGCGGCCTGCAGCGCGCCGAGTGTCCAGCGCGCGCCGTCCCGCCTTGGCCACAGGGCCCCGAGATGCCAGGTTCCTGTACGGTAGTCACGGCGGGACAGGATCGTTGCCAGATCGCCCGGCGACGCGGCCAGTTCCTCGGCCCGCGTTGCTGGACGCCAGTTGCGCCGCGCGGGCGCGGCCTGTGCGGTGTGATAGTCCGTCAGCAGCCTGCCGGGGGCGTGGCACAAGACCGCCAGCCCGTATTCCGAAGCCAGCGCCGCATGTGCGTCTTCCGCATCACGTTGCAGGCCGAGGCAGGCGGCCACGAGCCCAAGAACGGCCGAGCGGGCCGGACGGTCCCAGCCGTCGCGCCGTTCGCCGACCGCGATGGCGCCGAAGGATGCCATTGGCGCCACCATGGCGAATGTCAGGAACTGCCCCATGACTCAGATCAGGACCGGCAGAACGTCACGATATCGGCGAGGGTCGCGGTGTCCTTCCGGCCGATTTCCAGTTCGCACTCGGCATCGCCGGCCGGACCATACACGCGTGCCAGTTCGCTGCGGAATTCCTTCAGCGCGGCAATCGAGCCGGCCATGAGGTCGGGACCGGCAACCGGCCTGGCGAATGCCCCCGCAAGCGTGCGCGGCTGGGCATTGCCGCGTTCGGCCAGAACATATTGCGCCCGGGTCAGGGCGGCAAAACTGTTCTGCTTGCCGGAGGGCGCGACCGTCGCCGCCGCTTCGGCCAGCGCGCCCAGCGCCGCCGGCATCACGCCGCTTGCTGCGGCCGTGCCGAGATTCCTGCGAAGCAGATCGCGATTCACGCTGAGATAGAGATAGAACACGCCCGACCCGAACCCGGCCTCGGCCAGGAAGCCGGCACCGGCGTCCTCATCCGGGCGTTTCAGGTCGTCGATCGCGGTGTAGTAATCGTCTTCGATTGTGACGCGATGGGTGGTGACGGCGTGCGCGACCTGCACCGCCGCTTCGCGGTTATAGGATGGCTCGCTGGCCAGCATCCGGCCGAACATGGCGATGTCGGCCGCCGTATCCGTCCGCTGCAGCAATGTGTCCTTTTCCTTTGCCGGATCGATCTTCTCGTCTTCGACCATCCGGTCCGCCATGGCGAGCGCGGCGTCGCGCTCGTCGGGCGAAATGAAGACGAGCTGTTCGGTATAGGTAGGATTGCCGTCCTTCTCGGCCTTTATCTTGCCGTAGATTCCGGCAATCGCACGGGCGATCTCGAGAGATCTTTTCTCGTCCAGCCCTTTTTCAAGAAGATGCCGCTGGATCTCTCCCCCGAGGCGCTGGGTGCGCTGGCCCATGTGCCCGGCAAGCGCCGAGGAAAAGATTTCCGACGTGCGCCAGGCCCGCTTGAGGGCCTGCGACGAGATACGCAGGCGCGTCACGCCCCCCATTGTTGCCGTCTTGGGATTTCCCGTGTCGTCACGGTTGACATTGGATGGCGGATAGAAGGTCAGGAGATGCAGTTGCAGAAATCGGCTCACGACTGAAGTTCCTTCTCGGATTCCACGGATTCATCGGAAGCCGCTCCGTCGTTCGGCTCTCCGGCATTCCAGTATTCGTATACCCAGCGTACCCGGACCCGGTCGGCCGCCGTGTCGTCCCGCGCCCCTTCCCGGGGCCAGGCATAGACCGAACCGGCGAGATCGGCGACGTTCACCCCCTGACCCGCAAGCATCACGAGGCGACGGAACGCCCTGAGGCATTCGTCGAACGTGTCAGCATCCAGCAGCCTGCGGAACCGCACCGGCTTGCAGAGGGCCGTTTTTATTACATCCGTCGTGTCGGGCCTTGCGTCCTTCGTGTCGACCGGTCCGATACGGCGCGCCACGGGCCGGGCGGCGTCGTCCGACCGCACATGCGCCAGAACCGCCGCGACCAGCGCCACGCGGAGGAGCGTGTGCTCGTGCCGTGCGCCGCAGCGGCGCGCGAGCGCCTGCACCGCCGGTTCAAACAGCGCGTCGGTCACGCTGTCGCAGCGGCGCAGCCGCGCCAGCGTCGCCCGATCACCCGGCCTGACTCCGGAAACCGGTTGCAGTTCATGCCACCAGTTCCTGGCCGTTTCGGCGATCCTGCCCGGTTTTTGCCCGGTCATGGCCGCCTGGCCCTCGCGATCGGTTTCCTTATGACTGGAACGGGAATTTTCAGAGCCACCATGATCGCACTGCCTGCCTTTCCGCTGCCCGCGACTGCCATTCGGAGCTGCCTTCGCGCCTGCGCCGAGCGCTGCGCCTCGGTCATCCCGGTATCCGGGGCCAGGACGATTGTCGCGTCGAACTGTGTCATGGCCGCCCACCCGATCGTACGCAGCCAGTCCTTTCGCAGGCCAGTATCGTCTGGTCCGGTATCGTCCTGTCCGGCCACGCGGGCCGCCCGGTTGACGAGGTCGAAGAATGCCCCTTCGGTATGCGTCCAGAACTGCTCGCGCACGCCGGCGAGCAATATCGCATCCGGCGACACCGTCCCCTTGCCAAACAGTGCGTCCCGGACATATGTTCGTAACAAGGCTGCAACGAGGTCGGCTGCCTCGACGCAATCACGCGCGAGCGTGTCCAGCGCCTCCTGACAGGCCGGATCGGTCGCGCCGGGAAGCGGCATTTCGCTTTCCACGAAGCCGCGGGCCTTCATGTTGTCCATATCATAGCCGGCGGCCAGCAGCCGGGTCCGGCCCGTGCCCGCGATGTCGGGGAAGCGCGCGTCGCGCCATGTCAGAACCGCGCTGGCCGGAAGGCGCTGACCGTCGCCGCTGTTCACGACCAGTCCGGTCCAGTGGCGATATCCGATGCCGCCCGGCTGGGGGTGGACGCTGAGCCATTCGGCGTCCTTCTTCTGGCGATAACGCGGCGTAAGCGGATGGATCATGGCCCCCGCGCCATATGGCATGCCGGTCCAGCCGGCATAGCTGGCCCCATAGGGGCGCTGCCGCCATCCCGTCACCAGGACATCATCCCGCCGGCCCGTGAGATCGCATACGCCGCCTTCCGCAGCCTGGAAGTCGAGACGGATGCGGCGCGGCATTCCCCACCAACATTGCAATGGATGGGCGTTGTGGCCGGGGCGAACGCTGGTTCCGTTCTTGCCCGACCCGATCGTCGGTGCGAGCCATGGAAACACGTGCGGCAGATCGACTTCCTGCACCGGTGACCCGATGGGCGTGTTCGCCCACACGATCTCCCATATATTCGCCGATTCATGGGGGAGGACCAGCGTGACCAGCGGCCCCCCGCCCCGCAGTCCCGTCATGTTGCCCGCACCGCCGCTGGGCGCCCAGGATTGAAGGGTGAACAGGGCCATGGCCGCCGCCGGACGTCCGAGCGCCGCGATCTGCTCGCGATGCACAAACAGATCCGCGTTCTTTTTGACGGTGCTGTCGCCCGGCGCGTTGATCAGCAATCGCTCGACAGGTTCCCGGTCGCTCTGGAGATCTTCCATGTCCTGCAGGAAGCGTGGCCCCGGCCCGTCCAGCCGGAAGGCATCGGCCACGGGCGCGAAGGCGGCGTCGAGTTCCGCGACCGAAGGTGGCTCCTCCCACCTCTCGATCCAGGCATCCTGATCCCGAGGCGGACATGCCGTCGCCAGCAAACCGATCACGTATTCCAGCGATGCAATCCGGAAATCCGCCCGCGGCCAGTCGATTGCCACGACCGGATCGGTCGCGATGTCCTCGACGATCTGCGCAGGGCGGATGGTAGCGGACATACCGGATCGGCGGTGCACTGGCAGCCATGGGTCGGTGACGAGATTGAGGCAGGAAGGGTGCATTGGCGACGTGGCGGGCTGATGGTTCGAGGTGGTTTTTTCTGTGTGTCATGGTTTTGGGTTCAGGGGGAGTCTTTATTCCTTATCACAACATAAAATTAAAATTATCGCCGCAGGAAAGTCGAACAAAGAAAGAACATTATGGACCTATCGGATGGTTGAGCCTACCGTGCGGAGACTATCCCTGTTGCCTACCTACCCTTCCGATATCATCTCTGCATGTGTGGGGAACAGACGGCGGATGCGCGGCGCTGCGCGGCCTCATTTGGTTCATCCCCGCGCGCGGGGAACACCGCAGGGCGATGATGCAAGCGAGCCAGCAGGTCGGTTCATTCCCGCGCGTGCGGGGAACACCATCAGTGATTGGGATGGGAATGGCCACGCTCCGGTTCATCCCCGCGCGTGCGGGGAACACCGTAGCAGCGCCAGCGCTCCGAACACGGTTTCCGGTTCATCCCCGCGCGTGCGGGGAACACATGGCCATTAGCATCGCCGCGTCAGACATCGACGGTTCATCCCCGCGCGTGTGGGGAACACAAGATGGACCTGGGCATTCTGGACGCGCCGTCCGGTTCATCCCCGCGCGTGCGGGGAACACATCGGCGGCGTCGTCGTGGACGAGATCGACGTCGGTTCATCCCCGCGCGTGCGGGGAACACGCGCCGGCGCCCGTACTCGAGGTCCAGGACACCGGTTCATCCCCGCGCGTGCGGGGAACACTCTTCGTGGAACGCGTTGATATCAATGGGCCATTTTATTGTCAAAGATCCTACCGAGCGGAGGCCGGCATTCTTGGCGGCATTTTGTTGCCGGTTGACGTGGCGGCAGACTGGGCCAAAGGGAGAGGGAATTGCCGATTCGGACGAGACCAGATGGACGCCACTACCGTCAACTGGAGCGTGCCGGGGCGGCCCCAAATGTCGTGGGCCACGGGAGGTCCCCGCGTTTGCGGGGAAATGACAACCGTTTGGACAACAGATCCCTTAGCACAACGGTTCATCCCGCCTGGGCGGGAGTAATGTCCAGTCCGTAAATCCGGTCGTATCCGATTACAACCTCGTGCTCCGCTTCGGTCCGCCCGGTGCCGCGCCAGCCGGTTTCCGATTTCTGGAGCACGAGAAGCAGAACGTTTCTTTCAGCATCACGTTCCCAGCGCGACCAACCCGCGCGCGCGGCTGCCGCCGCGGCCTCGAGCCCAGGTGGCGGCCGGCAGGCGGCAAGGCGGTACCGGGGCACCGATACCTCGGACAGCGCCCATGCACGATGGCGCTCGATTTCCCGGAGGTCGTGAAGAGCCTGCGTTTCCGTCGCGATCGCCCACGGCACCACGACCCCGTCGCGCGCTATCGCGAGCCGTACGGTCACGTATTCCACGTCCTCCAGCCGGGTCGGCGTTCGTGCTTCGCGTTCCCACAGCGCAGTGTCCGGGGTGTATCCCGCATCGAACGACAGCACATTGCGGTCCGCGGCGTAGCCGGCGGCGAAGGCTTTTTCCGTGGCCTGCGCACTGTCCGCCATCAGCCCTGACGGGACGGTGCCGGGGGCGTCGGCATCGCCGGCCTGCTCGATCAGGGCGCGGAGGTCGCCGGGACTTTCGATCCGCCCATACCTGAAGAGCGCCCGTGCCGTCCGCCAGAGCAGCGCCGGATCGCGGTACACCGAGGCCGTTCCGGGCAGCACGCGCCGTATCCAGTGCGGGTCGGGATCGACGACCGGTTCGGGCGAGATGACGAGCAGTTCCTCCTGATCGACGGGCCGGGCCGCGCGCTGGTGGCGGCGCAGCCGTCCGGCCCGCTGGATCAACTGATCCATGGGCGCGAGGTCGGTGCAGAGCACGTCGAAATCCAGATCGAGACTCTGTTCGATCACCTGTGACGCGACCAGCATGGCGGATCTTTCCGCCGCCCCCTCGCCCTTGCCGAACCGCGCGAGGACGTCCCGTTCGATCGCCAGGCGATCCGCCATGGCGAAACGCGCGTGAAAGACCAGCGCCTCGCGGCCCTGCGCGTGCAATGCGCGGGCCGTTGCGATGACCTCGTCCACCGTGTTGCGGATCCACGCCACCGCGGCGCCGGAAGCCGCCGCCGCACTCAATTCACCGAGGGCTGCATCGACACCGGAGAGGCGCCGGACGGCGATGCTGCGCGCCAGACCGGGCCGTGGCGCGCAGGGACGTTCCTCGGCGCCGGTGCGGCTGACGAGGGTCACAAGCGGATAGGCTGCGCTGGAGAGGGGTGCGGGACCCGCCGCGCCGAGCCCCGCACGGAACGCATCGGCCAGTTCCTGCCGGACGCGGTGCGTCAATGTAGCCGACAGCAGGATCGCCGATCCGCCCATCGCCGCGTGGAAACGAAGCAGCGCGACCATTTCCCGCCGCATATAGGGGTCGAAGGCATGGCATTCATCCACGATCAGGATCTTGCCCGCGAGGCCCGCCTGCCGCACCGTCGCGAAACGCACAGGCAGCACCGCCATCAGCGCCTGGTCGATCGTCCCGACGCCCACCTGCGCCATCAGGGCGCGCCGTGATTCGCTTCCGAGCCATGCGGTGCAATGGGCCTCTGCCGTGTCGTCCATGGCCCGCATGGCCGAAAGCGCCTCGGGCCCGTCATCGGGAGCGACCGCAGCGACGAACCGCTCGTCGAGCCGGGCCCGTCCATGAGCGAGCGCCAGCGAGGGGCGGGCGGACGGCTGAAAGAGCCGGCGATAGGCCACTGCAAGCCGGTCGTACATCGCGTTTGCCGTGGCCATCGTCGGCAGGGCGACGAACAGACCCGAACCGCGCCCTTCGGCCATCAGCCGCTGGGCCATGACCAGCGCCGCCTCGGTCTTGCCACTGCCGGTCATGTCCTCGATCACGGCCAGGAGCGGCCCCGGCGGCAGCGACGCGGCCTCGAGCAGGGCCTGGACCGGCGAGGGTTGCCGGATATGGTCGAAAAGACGAGCCGTGCCCGCGAACGGCGCCAAGGCCATCGGCCCCAAGCCGGCCCGCAGGATGGCCGCCTGTGCGCGGGGCAATGCCTGATTCCAGAAATATCCCGATGGATCAAGGATATTGTCTGGAGTTACATAAGGGAACCATTCCTGTCGCGAGCCGATCCAGTCCGCCTGGACGGTTATGCCCGCCAGCATCCATTCGAGCCGTATGAGGGTGGCGTCATCCGGGCGCGGCATCGGCGGAGGCCGGAAGAGGTCGAGCAGGCGGCCCACGAGCGTCTTTGCGCGTTCGATCGTGCCCCGATCCAGCGTTCTTTGGTCTGCGGGCGATACCGGCTGCCCATGATGGCCGGCGATCGCGCGGAGGAGCCGCGATTTGTGGGTGAGCCGCCAACGCCCTCTGTCGGGACTATCCCCGAATAACGGGGCAAGGACGTTATCCGCCATGAGACCCAGCAGCGCCAGCCCCGCGGCATCGTGGTGACATGGAACATGTTCCGCGCGAAATGCCCCCAGGACGTCCGTGGGCCAGCACGCTTCCGACTTCGCCTGAAAGGCCGGCAAAAGCTTGCCGATGTCGTGCAGCGCGACCAAAAAGCCAAGCTGCCGGCGATCGAGACCGCAATTCCCGCCCCCCGGCAGAAGTACCGCAACGGCGGCGACGTCGAGCATGTGCGCGATGAGCGGGTGCATGGACGGACCGTCCGCAGCCGCATCGGCGGAAGCAGGGCGCGCCTTGCCCCAGAAAAGTTCCAGCCCATCCCGGGGCATATGCGCCATCGCTTCCTTCCCGCTCATCGGCCCCGCTCATCGACAAAGCGCGGTTCCAGGTCGGTCGCCAGTTCGCCACGGCCGGCGCATGCGCCGCAACGGGGTATGTCCTGAACGCGGTGACGCCTGGTGTCCTGCACGCGAGAGCGAATAGGGTGCGTGGATGCCATAGCGTGGTCCCTGCTGCGAGCGAGGGCGCGCAGCCTATCAAGTTTCGCGTGCCGTTCAAAACCGCCGTGACATAACCGCCCTGGGTGGCCGTCCGCGCGTTTGGCCCGCAGGTTCACCGGGCAGGGGGAGTATTGCCGTTTGGCGTGAATATTTCGGGATGAAGAACAGAAATCAGCGATATAAATTAAAAATAAATTCAAAGCGTTGCTGGATTTTCGGTGAAAAACAGGATCGAAAACAGGCTTCTGATCACGGGAAAGATGGTCGATCATTCGTTTTTTTGATCATGCGCGCGTTATAGGCGCGATTTCACTTGCATTCGGGGCGGGGCCGTGCGCATGGTGGCGGCGGTGGATGCTCCTGTGGGGGGTTGGCGCGCGTTGTGTCAGCTTCAGCCCATTGGAAGTTACGATTATGTACGTGTTCTGTACGTGACCACCATGTTAAAAAGGAGCCTCGTTATGACGACAGGCACCGTAAAATGGTTCAATGCAACCAAGGGTTTCGGTTTTATTCAGCCCGGTGACGGGACTGCGGACGTGTTCGTTCATGTTTCCGCCGTCGAGCGCGCGGGGCTCGCCACCTTGAGCGAGGGGCAGCAGATTTCTTATGAAATCGAAGCCGGACGCAACGGCAAGAAGTCCGCTGTGAGCCTCAAGGTCGCATAAGCCGCCTGGCATGCAGCGATGCATCTGGAAAAGCCGCCTGAAAGGGCGGCTTTTTTGCGTTCTGCTTGATGGGTCCGGCATGTTTCCGTGCCACATGCCGGGACGGTGCGAGGGTGATGGAAAGGGTACATGAAAAAAGGGTAGGAGGCTGTCCCCTACCCTTTCGTCGTTTCGGCGTGGCCGTCGGGCCGGGCCGGCGGGGTCAGAAGCCGGCGGTGACGGTGAACATGGCGGCGAAGTTGGGGGCGATCAGATAGGTCGGCGCGCCGGCCGAGTCGATCAGGTTGCCGTAGACGCCCGTCACCGGGTTGGTGTTGTTCGACAGGCTCTGGACCGACGAGCGGTAGTGCCAACTGGCCAGGTTATACATGTTCAACTGGATCTGCGGGTGTTTCAGGCGCCAGACGTTGGGCAGGCGATAGCCCAGGGTCATGTCGATCTGGCCGTGCGCGGGCAGCGATTCCTGATCCATGAAATCGGAATATTGCTTGTCGATCCAGCGATACATGAAATTGCCGAAGAACGTGCTGTCGTCGTAGCTGAGCGCGGCGCTGGTGGTGAATTCCGGCGCCTGCGGCGCGCGCTTGCCCGTGGTGGGCAGGTAGTCGACCACGCCGTTCTCGGCCACCGCCGGCAGGTTGTTGTCGGTGCGGGCATAGAGATATTCGGCCGAGACGTACGGGCTGATATGGTGCCAAGGGCGCAGGCCGAATTCGATGTCGGCGCCGCGCACGGTCTGGCCGCCGGCATTGACCCCGACGCCACCGAACGAACTGCCGTTGATGACGACGCTGGTGGTGATGTTGCGGTTGGTGAAATTGTAGTTGAACAGGCTGACCGTCAGGTTGAAGAGCCCGTAATGGCGATAGCCCAGTTCCTCGGAAATCGCGAATTCGGGCTTGATCGACCCGCCGATGCCCGGGCTGTTGCCCGGGATGCCCGAGAAATAGGACGAGGCCAGCGGCATGCGGAAATTGGCCGCCGCGTCGAAATAGACCTGGTTATGATCGTCGATCTTGTAGCTGGCGGCCACGCGCGGCAGCGGCGCCGTGTAGTTCACGCCGACATTGTAGGGCTGCGCGTTGTCGTAATTATTGGTACCCTGGCGATTCATCATGACATATTTGAAGCCGGCCTCGACCTTGAGCCGGTCGTCGAGCCACGACGAGGAATCGCTGACATAAAGCCCGGTCGACTGGGTGATCAGGTGATAGTTCAGGAACAGGTTGAATTCATACCCGTTCTGGAACTTCAAGCCGTAGGAGCCCCAGGTGTTCGGCGGATCGCCGTTCGGGCCGAGCTGGCTGATATTGGTCCATTCCGCGTCGTCGTAATAATCGTGGAAGGCGCCGAGGGTCAGCTTGTTGTGGTGGTCGAGCTGATATTCGAGATGCGCGTTGATGCCGGGGTGGAACTCCTTGATCATGTAATAGCCCTCGCCATGGAAGGAGGGCGTGCCGGCATCGTTGTAAGCCAGGCCGGGGTAAGGCAGGACCAGGTTTTCGTTCTGCCCGGTCGAGGGGTTGTAATTGTTGATCGGCATGTCCCACTGGCCCATGCCGCCGCCGCCGCTGCCCCAGTAGAAATAGGGCTCGACCAGCAGGGAGAGTTTCCGGGTCAAGGTGAAATGCATCGGCGCGACCAGGATCATGTTGCGCCAATCGCCGACCTCGGTCACCCAGTAGCTGCCGGCGGCGGTGGACTGGAACGGGTACGGGCTGTAATTGTAGCTGTCGCCGTATTGCTTCCATTGCTGCGCGGTGACGGGCGCGTAGTTGGGCTGGTTGTTTTCGTTATAGGTCTCGACGAACGAGATCGAATTGCCCTCGCCCCATTCCTTGACGAACTTGGAATCCACATGGCGCCGCATGCCGCGCCCGGGACCGCGCCAGGTGCCGTAGGTGGCGTTGGAATAGGAGACGAAGCCCCGCACGCCGGTATTGAGGATGTCGCCGGTATTGATGCGGATGAAGCCGCGATTGGTCTTGTGCGAGCCGTAGGAATAATCCATCAGGCCGCCGAAGGTGTGCGACGGGTCGATCGTCGTGACGTTCATCTGGCCGCCCGTGGCGTTGACCAGCGGGGCATTGACGTCCGACGTGCCCTGGGAGAGCTGCACTTCCTCGTAATTCTCGGTGTCGCCCCATTCAGACGTGTACGGGTCATAGGTCGCGACGTCGGCGACCGGCGCGCCCTCGAACAGATAGCCGATTTCCGACTGGTTCATGCCGCGGACATTGATCGATGTCTGGTCCGACAGGCCGAACGGATCGGACGAGCCGATATTGGTGCCCGGCGCGAACTGGATCATCTGCGCCGCCGAAGTGGCGGGGGCCAGCTTGGCGATGAAGTCGCGGCTGACGGTGGTGACGGCCTTGGCCTCGGTCTCGACGCTCATCATGCCGCCGCCGGGGGCCAGGCCGGTCACGCCGTTGGCGCTGGCCACGGGGTTATGGCTGGTGACGACGATATCTTCGGGCCGGGGCGCCGGCGCGGCCGCGGCGAGGTGGCTTGCC
>NZ_JABXXP010000017.1 GCF_013376155.1 Nguyenibacter vanlangensis | reverse complement strand
GGCTTTCAGGTCCTGCCGCGCCGCTGGGTGGTTGAACGGACATTCGCCTGGCTGGGACGGTGCAGGCGGCTCGCCAAAGATTGGGAACAATCCGTTGCTTCCTCAACCGCATGGACATTGATCGCCTCGATCCGCATGCTCACACGACGGATAGCAAGGCATTGTCAAGCTTGAAAAACTTTCGAATCGGGCTCTAACACTCCACCAATCTCCGTTCGGTTGTGATCACCGACATGGTGGCGCAGGCTGGGGGCGGCGACAGGCAGTCTTCAACCGAAGGCACTCTATCCGCTTTTGCGGAGAGCGAGGGGAGAATGCCGGGCGAGAGAGTGCCGATGCCCAGGATGCGGAATGTTTTAAGACTGCGGATCAAGAATGGCTTGTCCCAGCAGGTGATCGGCCGGAGCCTTGGGCTCAGCCGGGCGGCCCTGGAATGACCGCTGCCGGACGAGTTGGGCGACGCGGATCTGGAGCGAGCTCAGCTCCCGCCGCGATCAGAATTGTCCTCGTCGCGGCGATCGGTGCCGGACTGGAAATGGGGCCATCGGGAATTGCGGAGCCCCATCGCGGCGCAGTTATCAGAGCCCGCTTTACCCCTTCATACTTATGTATGATTCACCCTCGATGCCGATGCATTAAAATTGAGTCCCAAAGTGAAGTTGGAGCGTCAGAGACCATCGCCTTAATGACCGGCGCTGGAACGAGGATCTTCTACTCCCTGGGCTGGCCCCTATTCGCCGGCCTCGAGGATGTGCGGATGCCAATTCTAGCGGCGCATAGTCGTCAGGTCTTTTGGTCAGGTCCGTATAGGTGCAACGGCCGAGGTGAAACGTTTGCGTGCTCTCAAATAATTTGTCGTTAAATCCAGACACGCGTCGACTGGACAGCAGATGGCCGGCGCGGATTGGATTCCTTGCAAAGCCCAGAACAACGTTCGTGAAGCTGTGATGTCGGAGAGTATTATTAGTGCGTATGGACCTTCTGTCGCGTACCCTTTGCCAGCCGGCATTGCGACGCACCGCGTGGCTTGTGCTGCTGATGGCTTTGTCCGTCTCAGGGCTTCGCCTATTGACCACGTATCGCCCCCTGCCGGTTATCAAGACCGCGGCGCGGGTCCCGGTGGCAGCCGTGAGAGTCGAGCCATCTGATGTGCCGGTCGGTGTCGCAACCGAAGGGCACATCCAGGCGCTGCAATCGGTGACCGTCCGCACGCAGGTCCCCGGTCAGATCCAGACCTTGTCGTTCCACGAGGGACAAATGGTCACCGCCGGCCAGCAGATCGCACAAATCGACCCACGACCGTTGCAGGCCGCGGTGGACCAGGATCAGGCCACGCTGGATCGCGACGCCGCCAACCTCGCCAACGCGCTGCTCGATCTTGCGCGGTATGTCTCGCTGGTGGGCAAGGGACTCGTTTCAGCCCAGCAGGTCGCGACGCAGCGCGCGCAGGTTACCCAGCTGCGCGCCACGATCAGGGCCGATCAGGCCGTGCTGGACAAGGACCGGATCCAGCTCAGCTATACCATGATCGTCTCACCGATTACGGGCATCGCGGGGCTCCGTTTCGTCGATGCCGGCAATATCGTTTCGCCTTCGGATTCGAACGGGATGGTCGTCGTCACGCAAGTCGAACCCATCGCCTTGCTGTTCGCGGTGCCGCAGGCGGAATTGCCCCGCCTGCAGAGCGCGATCGCCAGGCACGGCCTAACAAGCATCCGTGTCGAGGCCTGGACGGCGCAGAACGACCGGCGGCTGGATGTCGGCGCGTTGGCGGTCGTCAACAACCAGGTCGATGCCGCCTCCGGTACGGTGATGCTGAAGGCGCTGCTGCCTAACGCAGGGCATCTGCTATGGCCCGGACAGTTCGTGAACGTGCGGATGATCACGCAGATTGTCCATGGCGGACTGACCGTGCCGCTGGCTGCTATCCAGCAGGGCAACGAAGGCGCGTTCGTGTGGCGCGTCGGACCCGACGGCAAAGTCCAGATGCAGGAGATCGCCACCATGTCCTCACAGGACGGGCAAGCGCTGGTCACGACCGGGCTTTCCGCGGGCGACGTCGTGGTCACGGACGGTCAATATGGGCTCGTGCCGGGGCGCAAGGTCCAGGTGGCGCCGGCAGGCGCACGTGGTTTGCGAAACAGCGGGACCGACACGCTGGGCATTTCGCCATGACGGGGCGGGACGCGGGGCCGGGACCGTCAGGCGGTCTGAGCGGGCCGTTCATCCGGCACCCTGTCGCGACGATGATGCTCATGATCGGGCTGCTGCTGGTGGGTATGGTGTCTTATGTGCGCCTGCCGATCGCGTCGCTACCGAACGTCAGCGTCGCCACCTTCCTGGTGACGGCGCAGATGTCTGGTGCCGACGCGCAGACGAATGCCCAAGCTGTCACAACGCCCCTGGAGGCGCAGTTCGGGCAGATCGCAGGCCTGACGCAGATGACGTCCGCCAGCGCCAGCGGTTACGCGCAGATCACCTTGCAGTTCGGACTCGGACGCTCGCCCAACCTGATCGCGAGTGACGTGCAGGCGGCGATCATCGCGGCGGAAGCCGCGCTGCCCAAGGCGCTGGCGCAGCCGCCGATCTACCGCAAGACGAACCCGGCACAGACCCCCGTGCTGATCTATGGCCTGACGTCGGACGTGCTGCCGCTGACCAGCGTTAGCGATTACGCGAACACGATCCTGGCGCAGCGCCTGTCCCAGGTGCCGGGCGTGGGACTGGTGACCGTCGGTGGCCAGCAGACGCCGGCGATGCATCTGGAGGTCAATCCGCAGCAACTGGCGGCGCTCGGCCTGACGCTGGACGATATCCGCAATGGCGCGATCGCCGGTACCACCGACCTTTCGAAGGGCGGCCTGCTGGGGCCGGAGAAAGCCTGGGCGATCCAGACGAACGACCAGATCCGGCAACAGGTGGACTATGACGATATGGTCGTCGCGTATCATGCCGGCGCCCCCGTCCACCTGCGCGACATCGGCTATGCCCGGATCGGGCCGGTAAATCCGGCGCTGGCGGGGTGGTTCGATCACCAGCGGGCGGTGATCCTCAATATCCTGCTTGCACCCGGCGCGAACGTCATCGAGACCGTCGACAGGATCAAGGCGGAGATGCCACGCCTGCGCGCTGCGCTGCCGCCCTCGATCAATGTCGCCGTCGTGTCCGACCGAACGCAGACGATCCGTGCTTCGGTGCAGGATGTGCAGGACACGCTGCTGATCACGATCGGTCTCGTTGTCGTCACCATCTTCGTCTTCCTGCGCAGTGTCTGGGCCACGCTGATCCCAGGCATCGTGGTGCCGCTGTCCATCGTGGGGACCTTCGCGGTGATGGATGTGCTGGGCTATTCGCTCGATAATCTGTCGCTGATGGGCCTGTCGATCGCGGTGGGGTTCGTGGTGGACGACGCGATCGTCATGATCGAGAATATCTCCCGTTATCTGGAGGAAGGCCAGACGCCACTGCGCGCGGCTCTCCTGGGCGCGGGGGAGATCGGCTTCACCATCTTTTCGATTTCAGTATCCCTGGTCGCGGTCTTCATCCCGCTGTTCATGATGGGCGGCGTCGTGGGCAAGATGTTGCAAGAATTCGCGGTGACGGTCGCGGTGTCGATCGGCGTGTCGGTGTTCGTCTCGCTGACGCTCACACCCGTGATGTGTGCCCTGTTCCTGCGTCCGGAAAACCATGCGCCGGGGGCGCACGGGCGCCTCTACAACGCCACCGAGCACGCGTTCGAGGGACTCGTCCGTCTCTACGGGCGGGGGCTCGACGTGGTGTTGCGCCACCAGGGCGCGACGTTGCTGTCGCTGTTCGCGGCGATTGGGTTGACGGGCTATCTGTACGGTGCGATTCCAAAAGGCTTTTTTCCCGAACAGGATACCGGGCTGATCATGGCGATCACCCAGGGGGCATCGGACATTTCGCCGGATGGACTGGGGCGGCGGCAGACAATGCTGACCGACATCATCCTCAAGGACCCGGCGGTTGAGAGTGTCGCCAGCTATATCGGCCCCGGTCCGTCCAACGCCGCGCCCAATCAGGGGCGCATGTTCATCGCGCTCAAACCCCTGGCCAAACGCGGCCCGGATGGCGGCGCGCAGCAGGTCATCGCGCGGCTGGACCGGCAGGTGGCGGATGTGCAGGGGATCAAGCTGTTCATGCAGCCGGCGCAGGACCTGGCTATCGGCACCCGCGTGTCGAAATCGCAATATCAGTTCACCATGGTCGATGTTGATCCGCAGGAGCTTGCGCTATGGAGCGGGCGCCTGGTCGCCAGCCTCCGTCACTATCCCGGCATCACCGGCGTGACCGGCGACGCGGTCGCGGGTGGCCCGCAACTGGCGCTTACGATCGACCGCAAGGCAATCGCTGCACTCGGCCTTCAGGTCAAGGACGTCGATCAGGCGCTCTACAACGCCTTCGGGGAACGGATCGCCACCAAGCTCTATACGGAGCTGGGGCAATATCCGGTGATCGTCGAGGTCGCGCCCGAATTCCGCCGAGGGCCGGAGGCGCTGGGACACATCTATCTGCGCACGCCGACAGGCGCGATCGTGCCGTTGCGCCAGATCGCCACGGTCACGACCCGGGCCGCCCCGCTGGTAATCAACCATCAGGGGCAGTTTCCATCCGTCACCGTATCCTTCAACCTGAAACAGGGCGTATCGATCGGCACGGCCGTCACCGCCGTGCAGCAGACCGTGCGTGCGCTGCATCTACCGCCCACCGTGCAGACTGCGTTCCAAGGCAACGCGCAGGCCTATCAGACGGCGCTCGCCGGCCAGTTGCCGTTGATCGGCGTGGCTCTGGTCGCGGTCTATCTGGTGCTGGGTATGCTGTATGAAAGCTGGATTCATCCGATCACGATCCTTTCCACCCTGCCGTCCGCCGGGCTGGGCGCGCTGCTGACGCTTGAGCTGGTCGGTATGCCGCTGGATGTGATCGGAATCATCGGCATCATCCTGCTGATCGGCATCGTCAAGAAGAACGGCATCATGATGGTGGATTTCGCACTTCAGGCGGAGCGGGAGGGCAAGACGGCACACGATGCTGTGCGTGAGGCGTGCCTCCTGCGCTTTCGGCCGATCCTGATGACGACGCTATGCGCCATCCTGGGCGGCGTGCCGCTAATCCTGGCCTCGGGGATCGGGGCGCAACTGCGCCAGCCACTGGGGTACACCATTGTCGGTGGTCTCATCGTGTCGCAGGTGCTGACCTTGTTCACGACGCCGGTGGTTTATCTGGCGATGGGGCGACTCTCGCACCGCGCGGCTCGAATGCGCGGGGCCGGCGCGGTGCTGCCGGAGGCCGCGGAATGAAACGATCCATTCTCTCGCTCCTGGCTGTTTTGGTGTGCGGGGGGTGTGACCTCGGTCCCGATTATCACCGGCCGGCCATGCAGCAACCGCAGGCGTGGCAGGATGCCGGTGTTCCCGCGGCCAGATGGCCCGAAGCAGCCTGGTGGAAGGCATTCGGCTCACCGCAACTCGATGCACTGATCGATCGGGCGATGCAGGACAATACCGACCTCGCCGCCGCGACAGCGCGGATCGAGCAGGCGGACGGCCAGGCTCGTCAGGCTGGCGCAGCCTTGCTGCCCAGCGTCGGCCTCGGTGGCAATGTTGGCCCGGCCCGGAGTCTCAGCCTGCTGGGCAAGGAGCGGCATCGCATCGACTACGAGGGCGTGGTGCAGGCCAGCTATGAACTCGATTTCTGGGGAAAGAACCGTGCCTGGCTGGAAGGGGCGCGGGCGACCGCGCAGGCCAGCCGCTACGCGCGGCAGGTCGTGGCGCTGAGCACCGAAGCCGCCGTTGCCGGCGCGTATTTCCAGTATCTGGCATTCCGGGACCAGGCGGCAGCGGCACAGCGGAATCTGAAACAGGCACGGCGCACGCTGGACGGTCTGTCCGCCATGCGGGCGGCCGGCACGATTCCGGAACTCGACCTGGTGCAGCAGCGTACGATCGTCGGCCAGTTGACGGCGGCGGTGCCGCCGCTGGAGCAGCAGGCCGAACATATGCGCATCGCACTCGCGATCCTGGTTGGCGTGCTGCCCGAGGATCTGTCCTTGCGTCCAGAGAGACTGGCTGATCTCCGCTCGCCGCCCGTCATAGCCGGGTTGCCGTCCGGCCTGCTGGCACGCCGTCCCGACGTGCGTGCGGCGGAGGCCGATCTGATGGCGGCCAATGCCAATGTGAAAATGGCGCGGGCGGCCTTCTTCCCGTCGATCGACCTGACGGCCCAGGGTGGGATCGAGACATACGCGCTGACGCACTATACCGTGCCACCCTTGGGCATTTATTCCCTGGCGGCGTCACTCAGCCAGCCGATCTTCGAAGGCGGCCGTCTGCGTGGGCAGCTGAACGTCGCGGAGGGCCGCTATGAAGAACTGCTCCAAGCCTACCGCAAGACGGCCCTGTCGGCCTTTGGCGATGTCGAGGACGCACTGAGCGCCACCACGCAGACCAGCCGCGAGCAGCAAGCGCAGGACATGGCAGCCGGCAACGCGGCGCAAAGCTATGCGATGGCGCAAGAGGCGTATCGTGGTGGGACGACGACGATTCTGAATATTCTGACCGCCGAAGGCGCGTTGGCAACCGCCCAGGGCGCTCAAATCCAGGCCCAGCAGGCGCATCTACAGGCGGTGCTCGGTGTGTATCAGGCGCTGGGCGGGGGATGGAGCGGAGGCACGGAGTGAGCAGCTGGAAATGGCTGCACGAGCCGGAAGAAGCACAGATCTGTCCGGGGCCGCCGCGTGATCGGCTCTGGGTATTCCACCGGGCCGAAAGTCGAGACCCGGCTGAAGTTGCGCCCATTGCCGTGAGCATGGCAGCATATGCTGTCGGAGTCTGGTATCCCAGGGCCGAATGCGGCCCGGCGGTATTGCCGCACGAGCGACGAGCGGGCCTCGATCGTGGTGGCCTGCGCGGTATCAGGACTGGCAGTGGTCGGTGCCGGCGGGCTCCTGTTGGATGTAAGTGCTTCGTGGTCTGCTTTCGAGCCGGAGGATGTCTGTGATCGCGATCGCTCTGTTCCTTACCGCTAGCATCTTTGCGATCGATGTCATCACGGCCAAAGATGGGGCAATTGCGGTGCTTTACATCACCGTAATCCTCCTGGTGGCGGCGCGTGGCCGGCGTTATGTCATCGCTGCGGGGATAGGCTCGACTTGTCTCACCACGGTCGCATTCCTTAGCGAACATCTGCCCGTGCCGTCCCAGGGCGCTCTGTCACGCGTTACCGTGAGCTTGATCGCCATCGCGGTCACCACGCTGCTTTCGCTCCGGGATAGATCTTCGCGTACGACCCTTGGAGAGCAGGCTCGGATCCTGGAACTCTCGCATGACACTGTCATCATCCGCGATGCCAACGATGTAATTCTCTATTGGAACGATGGTGCCGAGCGTCTCTATGGATGGAGTCGACAGGAGGCGGTGGGGAAGATCTGCGCACAGCTCTTGCAGTGCCGTTGTCCGATGGAAGAAATTGATAGAGCCCTCGCGCGCGAAGGCCAATGGTCGGGTGAGATTGTGCGCACACCGCGCGATGGCAGGCGGCTTGTGCTCGCAAGTCGATGGCTGCATCGACGGGATCCCGATGGGCGCCCTGTCGGAATCATTGAATCAAGCGCAGACCTTACAGAACAGCGGCGTGCCCACGCCCGGATACGGGCGTCAGAGCAGCGCTATCGCACTATCTTTGATTCAGCCGGATTCGCGGCATGGGAGTCCGACTGGACCGAGACGATGCGGATCGTCTCATCGCAGAGTCCGTCGGGGGAAGATCTTCGATGCTGGCTGCAGCTGCACCCGGAGACCGTCTATAGTGCGATTGCCGCAGCCGTGATCCGCGACGCCAACCAGGCTGCGGTCGAACTTTTCCAGGCGACGGGCAGAAAAGCGCTCGTCGGTTCCAATCTATGTGGTCGCTATCTCCCCGATTGCGCGGGGGCCTTCGCCGATATCCTGGCGGCCCTCGCGAGCGGTACTCATACGGCGGAAAGTGAGGTGAGTCTAAAGGCATTGGGTGGGCGCATTGCAGATGTGATCTTGCGTGTCACGCTGCTCCCTGATGGTGAGCGATGGTCGAGCATGCTGGTGATGGCGTTCGATGTCACCGAGCGAAATGAGGCCCGCGCCCGTATCGAGCAGACTTCCGCCGAACTCGCCCATGCAGCCCGCGTATCGATTCTCGGACAACTGGCGGCGTCAATAGCCCACGAAGTGAACCAGCCCCTCACAGCCATCATCAACTATGGCAAGTCTGCGAAGCGGTGGCTTGGGCGGCCTCAACCTGAGCTCGAAGAGATCGCGGGGTGTGTCGACAGGATGGTCGCCAATGGAACGCGTGCAGCTGAAATCGTCAGCAGAGTCCGGTCGCTCGCCCGAAAGACCACTCCGCAGGCGGAGCCGGTTGATCTGCCCGAGTTGATTGAGGATGCGATAGCGCTGATCCAACGTGAGGCACGTGCCGGGAACATCGCCGTGAGGCGAAGTGGCCGAGTCGACCTGCCTCTCGTCTATGTCGACCGAGTTCAGATACAACAAGTGCTCATGAACCTGCTCATGAACGGTATTCAGGCAATGCGCGATGTAATTGACAGATCGCGGGAATTATGCATCGAAACGGACGCGACGCAGGAGGGCATGGTCCGGGTGGCTGTGCACGATCGTGGAGTTGGCTTTCCAGCCGGAGGCGAGGCTAGGATTTTTGAACCATTTTTTACGACGAAGGCGGAAGGTATGGGGATGGGGCTATCAATCTGCCGGTCGATCATTGAAGCGCAAGGGGGTAGGATTAGTGCCTCCAACAATAACCACTCGGGAGCGACCGTGGCCTTCACGCTGCCAACCAAGCCCGAGGCATTACAGCGTCCGGAACTCATCTCTTAGTATGATTGACGTGCACATCGAAGCTCCCATCGTGACAGCAGCGGTGCGACTGTGCACTGGAGCGAAATATGCTGTCTAACGGCGTTATCTGCGTGGTCGACGACGACGAGGACGTGCGCGAGAGCATCGGCGCATTCTTTCGCTCTGCCGGCATCCCAACCGAGAAATTCGATGGTGCCGAAGCGTTGCTGGCGTGGCCTGGCCTTGCGAGCATGCGCTGCTTGATCACGGACCTGCACATGCCTGGAATGAATGGACTCGACCTGCAGCGGGAGCTCAAAAGGCGGGGCAGAGTCGTGCCAGTCATTCTGATGAGCGCCTATCCGACACATGACTCCCGAGAACAGGCGAAAGCACTTGGAGTCTCGTTTTTCGCCACTAAGCCGGCCGACCCGGAGGTCCTCCTGGAACAGGTCGAGGCACTGCACGGAAAATGAGGGTGAACAGAAACTAACAGGTTCGGTGTCGCCACGGCAGGGCGGATCAACAAGCAGACCCCAGGGGGCGCGAACGCGGCACAGTTGCGGCCACGTCGAACAGAAGAATGGCGCCGTGGTACGGCGGGCGATCGGCTACCGGCGGTATGAAGGTCTGGAAGGCGCCAGGATCCTCCCGACGCTTTATGAGGCCTTGCGCGGCTACGTGAATTTTTTCCAACCGTCGTTCAAGCTGCGGAGCAAGGAACGGCATGACGCGCGCGTGATCAAACGCTATCATCCCCCGGCGACGCCCTGTCGACGACCTGAAGACGACGCGCACCTCGACGAACCGGCAAGGGCTGCCCTGCGTGTGCAGGCGCAGGCGCTGGATCCGATCCGGTTGTTGCAGACGATCCGGTCGGCGCAGGAACAAGTCGTTACACACGCCGACGGCACCGCGCGCGGGCCGTCTGCATCCACCCGCTGTCGAGACGCTGGACGCGTTTTTGGCCGACCTGAAGAAGGCCTGGGGCACCGGTGCGTCTGGCAGACCGACGGACGAGCGGCGGGAAACGGCGCCTCGCGGTAGGCGCCGCCCCGATCCTCTCGTCGATGTCACGGAGGAGCTGGAGCAGCTGTTTGCCGAAGATCCGACGCGCTCGGGCCGTCAACTCACGGAATGTCTGCAGGCGCGCTTTCCGGGACAATATCCCGACGCCCTGTTGCGAACGATCCAGCGACGGCTGAAAGGGTGGCGCGCCCGCGCCGTCGATGCGCTTTACGCGCCCGCGTTGATGGCTTCCCCATTGCCGCCCGATCGGGCGGCAATGGGGATCGATGCGTGAGGCAGCAGGTGCAACCCGGTGAAGCGACAATCAGACGCTCGGGAACATTTCCTGATGAGGCAATACGCCCCTCATCCAGATTGTCGCGCAGCAGCGCGGCTGACCGCCGGCTGGCAGGAAGACTATGACCGCTGGCAACGGCGGCCCGGCACTACGTCTACATCTGGGCGGACGGGGTCTATCTCCAGGCGCGCATGGAGCCCGGCGGCCGAATGCATGCTGGTCGTGATCGGTGACACCCCGGAAGGGAAGAAGGAACTGGTCGGCTTTCAGGTCGGTGTCCGGGAAAGCACGCAGAGCTGACGCGAACTGCGGGTCGATCTCAAGGCTCGTGGCCTGAACATCGCCCCCGAACTCGCGGTCGGTGACGGGGCGCTCGGCTTCTGGAAAGCCCTGGACGAGGTCTTCCCAGGCACCCGTCACCAGCGTTGGTTCCACAAGATCGGCAATGTGGCGAACAAGTTTCCCAAGCCTATGATCCCGACCATCAAATCAGACCTGCGCGATATTCATCACGCCGAAACCCGCGCGGCGGCACAGGATGCCATGGCCGTCTTCGTGGAGAAATACGACGCCAAATACCCGGCGGCCGTCAAATGCCTGCAAAAAGAGGCAGACGCCCTGCTGGCTTTCTACGATTTTCCGGCCGAACATTGGGATGGGAATACCTGCGCACCTCCAACCCGGTCGAAAGCGTCTTTGCCACCGTTCGGCACAGAACGACGCGGGCAAAAGGGGCGCTGTCGCAGAAAACCGCCAGGCTGAAGGTCTTCACCCTCGTCCAGGCCGCGTCGAAAACCTGGCGACGGCTTCAGGGCGCAAATCAGTTGCCTCGCCTCATCGAAGGCGTCATCTTCACCAAGGGCGTCGCCGCACCCAACGCCATAACTCAGAGCGGCGCCTGATCAGGACGCATCACCCAAATTCAGCCATAGCTCATGGATGTGGCTCTAGACCACGATATCCTGCCGGGCCGCCGGTCGCTCCATTGGGGTGCTCAAGGCGTTAGGACCTTCGGCTACATCACGAGCATGGATTTCAGCAAGCAACCGTAAAGCCTCAGCACAGTGCGAAGCGGACTGTACCGCCAAGGCAAAGGTGGGGCAGTTGGACAATTCACCCGCTTGATGCAAGCGACGGAGCGTCGCGAGGGAGAATTCGACGGCCTGTATCTTGTCGCACAAAATTTCCACAAGGTCAGAGGCAATAATCACGCCGGTTCGTGTCTCATTTGACCGCTTCATGGTGCCCCCTGGTCATTGGACGACTGACTCTGTTCGATTCATCACGCAACCGTTAATTTTAGCGAGTGGTTCTGGCCCGCCAATTCGCGATACGGGAATATACGGTACGCCTCCGTAGCCAGGATCTCGGAATCATCGCGGGGCAAACCGGGAAGTCGGAGAACCAGTTCGACTTCGATCGAGAAGAGATTGGCCATCATGCGCAAGCCGACGACCGCGTCGACGGCGGCGTCGTTGGGCAGAACAATTTCATGGCGAAGGGCAGTCAGTCGCACGATGGAAAGCAGAGATGCCGCACAGGTGGCAGCGAATAGCTGCTCAGGAGTCGTCCCGCGGCCATTCGTGCCGCCCAGCTCAGGTGGCACTGTGACATCAAGTTTGAGTTCGCCGTCGCGCGAGGTAACCCGAGTGCGACGGCCAACCGTCGCGTTCGCCTGCATACGATACAGCAGCTTGTTTTCCTGCATGCCTGCCTCGCGCCGAAATGTTGCCAATGGCCTCTTAAGGCAAGAATGAGTCGAAGCCGTTCCCGCGAAGTTCTTTTTCGGTTCCCTTCGCCAAAGCGGCCGTCTCTCAGCTGGCTCCTGACTTCATTTTCGGCGGCCACGTCACCCAAATCCAGCTGGAGCGTCATCACTGCAGATCAAGGCTTGGAGCCGCCAACGTCGCGACGCACGTAGCGCGAAACATTTTCGCGGACGCGCAGGGTCTCAGCCATGCGTACCAGGTCCGCGAGCGAATCCGCCTCCATCTTGCGCATCATGTTGCCACGATGGATTTTCACCGTGACCTCACTGAGCTCGAGCCGCCCGGCGATCTGCTTGTTCATGAGGCCGGAGGTCACGAGACCGAAGACATCGCGTTCTCGCGCTGTCAGCGCGTCATAGCGGGCATGGAGGCCATCTTCGACCCGGTTTGCGTCGCGCCGCGATCGATCGCGAGTCAAGGCCTCGCCGATTGCCGCCAGCATGTCCCCTTCTTCGAAAGGCTTCGTGAGGAATGTCACGGCGCCGGCACGCATCGCCCGGACGGTCATCGGAATGTCGCCGTGCCCGCTGATCAGAATGACCGGAACATGCGCGTCGCTGTCGACCAGTTCTTGCTGGAAATCGAGCCCGTTCACATCGCCCAATTTGACATCGAGAATAAGACAGGCCGCGGCGTCGGCGACATCGCAAGCGAGAAACGCGGCTGGGTGGCCGAAACTTCGAACCTTATAGCCGGTTGAACGAAGCAGGTTATCGAGAGAATCCCTCACACCCTCATCATCGTCCACGATGCAGATGAGTTCGGCCGCGCCATCATTCTGATCCACCATCTACGGTCTCTTATTCCTCTCAGCGTTCTTCTCACCCCGCGCTCGCGGTCAGCCTTCGAGCAGGGTTTCGACGTGACCGAGCAGGGTCTCCGGATCTGTCGGTTTGGTGACGAAGAACGAGATGTCAAGCCCCGCTGCCCGCTCCCGCGCTTCCTCCGTAGGATAGGCGGTCATCAGGATGACGGGGACGTTGCGGCCCGATCGCTTGAGTGCAAGCTGTAGGTCAAGGCCACTCATACCGGGCATGTGCAGGTCCGTGATCAGACAGCGCATGGTCTCGAGCGCCGGCCAAGAAAGCAGGGCATCCGCGGCATTGAATTTCTTGATGTAAATCCCGGCGGAGCGAAAGAACGCACCAATACTCTCGCGAACTTCCTCGTCGTCATCGACCACACAGATTACGGATTTAGACAGCACATCGCGCTCCAGTGACGGTTGGTCCGGCTCGACGTCCATATTGGAGCATTTGGGGGCCATGCCAATCATATCAAGATATTAGTTCAAGACGAGTTCCTGCTGTGGCTTTTGGGGGCCGGGTGACGCCGCCGGCCGAGAGGCTCCCGCCACTATACCATGCGGCCAGCCAGTGTATACAGCCGGACGTGATGTCCGGCTCGTCATCGACGCGCAGGCAGCTGCAGGCCGCCGATCAGCCCTGCGTCGCAAGCCCGGCGCCCTGATGCGCCTCGTCTACCGCGATCAGCTGTTCCCGCGCGAGGCCCATCGCCGGGCATTCGAATGCCTGTGCGAGCGACCTGACGACCGGCGGGCAGGACGCCTGCCCGAGCTCGGTTGCCTTGCACGCGCGCTTTGTCCCACAGCGTGATAACTGCTGGAGATTCCAGCCCGCGTCGTGCCGCTCACAGAATACCAGGCACGACTCCATTGAGCAATCTGCCGATGCAAGCCGTTCCGCCGCCGGTTCTCTTGCAGCACTCCTCGCGAGATCATTGGATTCATGCGGCCCAACCGGCTGTTGGCGTAACAACGTGCGCGTGTTAACGTCACCAGACGGCCTGTTTGGCGCGAGATAACGGGCTAGATATGAAGCTATTCCCCCCTTTTTTCCTGGAAGAGTCGGACCAAAGCCTTTGGCGCGAGGCGGATCGCGTAAGGGTTCGTATTCCGCTCACACCGAAGGCGTTTGCGCTGCTCACCTATCTCGTCACTCACGCTGGGCGACTAATTGAGCAGGACGAGCTGCTTGACGCAATCTGGCCTGGCGCCATTGTGGAACCTCAGGCGGTAAAGAAGCATATCGGCTTGCTTCGCCGTGCTCTCGGCGACGACCCGAAGTCCCCAAGATACATCGAGACTGTCAACAAGCGAGGCTATCGGTTCATTGCTTCGATCGCCAACGGGACGGCCACTTCCAGCGAAGTGCTCGCCTCAAGGGAGGGGCAGTACCTTGTCGGGCGCGACGCCGCACTTGCGCGACTGCGCCGTTGGTGGAACAGCGCGAAGCAGGGCGAAGCGCAGATCGTTTTCGTCACTGGTGACGCTGGTATTGGCAAGACGACGCTGATCACCGAATTCCGACGCCAACTCACTTCGGTGGAAACATCAATCCGAATAGCCCAGGGTCAATGCATTGATGGCTACGGCGACGAAGAGCCGTACGGCCCAATTCTCGATGTATTTGGCCGGCTGTCGCGCGGCCCGCATTCGGACGCAGTAGTTCAAGTCCTGACGAGATATGCGCCGACCTGGCTCGCCCAGTTGCCTGGGGTCGGCAGTTCTGGTCACCGCGCGAACGTCGAGATCATGGGCGCTAGCCGCCAACGGATGCTACGCGAGATTGTCGACGCATTTGAAGGAATTGCTCTGCAGCATCCCCTTTTCATCACGATCGAAGACCTTCAGTGGAGCGACGATTCAACTATCGATCTTATCTTTTATCTCGCTCGGCGTCAGTCCCAGGCGCGCCTTATGCTTGTCATTACGGCACGTGACCTCGGGCTTCCGGGCAACGGCGCGCCCACCAAGGGCTTAATGGCCGAACTGCTCGCGCATCAGCTCGGACACGAGATTGCTCTGGGCCCATTTTCCGCTTCTGAAGTCCGACAGCTTGTGCAGAAGCAGAGGATAGACGACCGATCCTCTGAAACTCTCTCAATTATTCTGCTTCGGCAAACCGGCGGGAATCCGCTATTTGTTACCGCCGCTCTGGAGGATTTAAAGCGCAGGACCCTGCTCGTCGAAAAAGACGGACGTTGGAGCCTCCGGCAGAATGAAGGTGAGATCGAGTTGGCAGTTCCGCAGAACATTCGCCTGATGATCGAGGCGCAGATTGGCCGCCTGTCGGCTACCGAGATCGACGCGCTCGAGCTCGCCAGCGTTGCCGGCCAGGCTTTCGACGTCGCTGCCATCGCCGATCCGGATGATCCTGACTTTTCCGCCCTTGAGGACCTATTCGAGCGTCTTTCCAGCCAGCTGCGATTTTTGAACTGGGTCGGCGCTCGGCCCACGAGGCAGGCCGCGACGGATCGCTACGAATTCTCGCACGCCATCTATCGACAGGTGCTCTATGAGCGCCTGTCTGCGCGACGTCGGAGCACTCTGCATCGGCAAATCGGCGAATGTTTGGTGCAACTTTATGCCGAACGGCCGGACGAGATCGTCGTAGAGCTCGCCTATCATTTCGAAAAGGCTGGAGAAGCCGAGCGCTGCATCCGCTATTTGAGACGCTCGGCCGACATCGCAGGTAGTCGTAGGGCGCATGCCGAAGCTGCGGCGATGCTTATGCGAGCTCTTACACTCGTGACGAAGCTGCACGAGCAGGCTAGAGACCAGACCGAAGCCGAACTTTTTTCGGCGCTGGCTGCACAAAGAATGGCCGCGTTCGATCCGACGGCCATCGAGACCTACGAGGCTCTCGCCCGGCGCGCCTCGGAACTTGGGCTGATTGACGTTCAGGCGGGCGCGCTCGTGGATCTATCGTTTTATCTGTCTCTGCAGAATGGTGCGAAATGCCTGGAAGTTGTGGAGCGGGCCCAAGAGATTAGCGCACGGCAGGAGCCTGTGAAGGCGCTGCGAACCCTGGGCGCCTGTGCTTACCGGAGGCTCGCTATCACAGGGTGGGACCGGCAGCTTGCGCAAACGGCCGAAAGCGGCCTCAGGGCGCTTGATGAGAATGACGAGGGCATTGCGTTTCACAGCCTCGTCGACCTCAGCCAGCTGTTGTGGATGTCGGGTTCGTATCAGCACGCGCTCGATCTGGCGCTCGACGTGCGTAGGCGAATGCTAGAGCCTGGTGTCACTCCAGATCTCGCCGACTTCGAGATGGCGGGAGCCCTCGTCGCCGCGAACAAGCTCTTTCTCGGTCAATGGGGCAACGCGATCGACGAACTCCTCGCCGAGTTGGCGATCGCCAAGAAGAACGAAAACCCGCATAGGACTATGTGGGTCCACTGTACTCTGAGCTGGGTCCACCTTCACGCACTGGATTATCGCGGCGCCCTAGAGATCGGCAAAGCGGGCGCGTCGTTCTTTCAGGACGAGTCGGCTGAATTAACCGGGTTGGCAACCGGCGTCCCTGCACTGTTGCATGCCGCGCTCATATGTATGGGCTCCGCGGCGGCCGCACTTGGAAATGTAGAATCAGCAACAAGATTTTTGAACGCCGCTATGCGCGACATAGCCGAACAACCGGTCATCATCGACTGGTATTGGCATATGCAGCTCGACCTAGGCCTGACGACTCTTCATCTGCACACAAATAAGTTGGAGGAAGCTCAAGCGTCAGCAGAGCGCTTGTATGCGAGCGCAATATCGACCGATGAGCGGACATGGCGTGCACTCGCATGCGAAACCTTGGCGCGCGTTGCACTGGCTAAGGACGAAATTGGCCAAGCTTCCGTCCATATCGCCGAAGCGATCGCGGAACTCGAGAACTTCGACGGGCCAATCGCCGCTTGGCGCGTCCATGCGACGGCGGCACGGACCCACCATTTGTCAGGTCGAGGTGCCGCAGCAGAGGTACATTTAGTTGAAGCGCGCAGAATCGTCGCCCAGTTATCCCGTTCGCTGACGCGTCATCCAGATTTGCAACGTGGCTTTATGCAATCCGCCGAGGTGCTGGCCCTCTGGCCTGAAGCTCGCCTCTCTGACCAAGGATTGGTCGGCGTCTCAACCTGAGAGTCATCCTATTTTCGGCGACTGTTCGTGGATCGATAAGCGTGAGATGATGCGTCCTGGTTTTTCCGGACGCTTCACCATGTTTCGACGACAGTTCCGCCAGCGTCAGATCCCCACGGATCGCCTCCAATGCGACCCGTGATTTGAACTCCGCCGCATACCTCTTGCGTGTAACCTTGCCCATAAAATCCGTCCTCTCTCAGGCCGGATTATAGCTTACGCCCCTGTCTGAAAATCGGGGGCCACCTCTCTTTCCAATGCGGCTCTCGCCGCTTAGGCTACAACCAACTGTCTCAAAAACCGAGGCCGGTACAATCACTACATATGGGGACGCATCGCCGGAGGACAGTAGGGGAGCCTCCGGCGATACAGCTTACGGCTCGCGAGCCAACGCAAAATCCAGGGTTGCTGACAGATGCCGGCGATAGCGGGCGATGGTCCCATCGACGTCAGGAGCCTTCATGACGTCCGTGGCCAGGAAAGTGGGCAGTGGGGACATGGCCAGGAACTGATTGGCTTTGTGGAAAGGGAAATAGACGGAATCGACGCCTTGGCCTTCGAAGAACTGCGCGGGGTCCACGAAGGCGTCGTCCGGGGCATTCCAGGTGAGGGACAACATGTAGCGCTTGCCATCCAGCAGGCCGCCCGAACCGTATTTGCGCTCGGGATATGTTCGGCTGCGTCCGTCATTGGCGTAGAGCGAACCGTGCCCCGCTGTGAAGATTTCGTCCACGTATTTCTTGACAATCCACGGCGCGCCCATCCACCAGCCGGGCATCTGGTAGATGACGAGGTCGGCCCAGAGGATGTTTCGGACCTCTTCCTCAATACTATAACCGGCATCGATCTTGGTCTGCCGCGTCGCGAAACCGGCGTCGCTCAACGTCTGGACCCCGACGTCATGGAGCGTGTCGTTCAGGCGCCCATGCGAGTGGGCGAAGGCCTTTCCGCCATTTAGAAGAAGGATATTTTTCATTATCAAGGCATCCACGCTCTAGAGACAAAAAGAGTGGTGACAGATGCAGCTCGGACAATCTGATGCTGCTACGGCGTCACGTTGCCCGATTCTAACAAGCACTTCGCATGCAGAAGGGCGGCGGTGTAGGCAGCCTGATAGCGTTGCCGAGCCTCCGCGTCGCTCAGTCCAGCCGGTTTGAACCGGCTGCCCCAGGTGATGACGCAGCGGCCAGGCCCGCTCTCTTCAACCGCGACCTTGCCGACATAATCTTCAACCGGGTCCGGCCCGCTGACATAGGCATAGGTATAAAGGCGCTCCTGCTCGTCGAAGCGCAACACGCGCTCGACGATGGTGGCGCCCTCCACCGTTGTCAGGCGGCGTATGCGTCCGCCATCCTCCAGCGTGCTGGTGCGGATCATGGGAATCCACACCGGCAGGCTGTCAAAGCCACCAAGAAGGCGCCAAGCCGTATCGGCGCTGACCGTGGCGGCCACGCGGCTGATGACGTCGATCATATCTGTTCTCTTCGGACATGCTCTGAAATCATCACATTCAACGATCCCAATCGGGTGCCAGCCCGACCGGGCTGACGATCCGGCCATCGGGCTGGGCGAGGGCGCGGAGGACCGCCATGTCCGCTGCGTTGAGTGTGAAATCGAAGATCGCGAAATTCTCCGCCACGCGGGCGATATTGGCGGTCTTGGACAGAGCGATGACGCCTTGCTGCTGCACCAGCCAGCGCAGGACAATCTGGGCCGGAGTTTTGCCGTATCTTGCGGCGATGGCGTGGATGGCGGGATCGGTGATCACCTTGCCATCGGCCATGGCGTAATAGGCAGTCAGCGCGATGCCGGCCGCGCGCGCGGCGGTGAGCAGCTTCGACTGGTCGAGGTAGGGATGCATCTCGACCTGGTTGGTAACGATGGGGGCCGTGCTCCGCAGCACCGATTCCCGCATCTGGGTGACGGTCTGGTTGCTGACACCGATATGTTTCGTCTCCCCCGCCACCTTGACGGCATCGAGCATCTCGATCTGCCGCGCGACGGGGACCTTGTCGCCCGGCCAATGGATCAGCAGCAGATCGACCTGGTCGACGCGCAGCCTTTCTAGGCTTTCATTGACCGAGGCGGCGAAGCGGCCGTCGGAATAATTGTCGATCCAGACCTTGGTGGTCAGGAACAGATCGTCGCGCTTCGCTCCGGCTTTTTCCAGCGCGCGGCCGAGGGCGGCTTCGTTGGCATAGATCTGCGCCGTGTCGAAATGGCGGAAGCCGACGGCGAGGGCCTCGGGCACGATCCGCTCGACCTCGGCGTCGGACATGCGGAAGACGCCGAAGCCAAGTGCGGGGATCGACGCGCCGTGGGCGGTGACGTTGAACATGAGTATCTCCTTGTTCGGGGCCTGATGTCAGGCGGCGGCAGGGGCCGGGTGGTCGAGGCCGGGCCGGGAGCCGAGCCGGGGCAGGACGTCGCCTGCCAGCTCGTCCAGGACCTCCTCGACCGGCCGGACCGAACGGCGCAGCAGCACGGCCACATGATCGACGCCGATGGCGCGCAGCCGGCCCAGGTGGTCGAGGAAGCCCTTGCGCCCGACCCGGCCGCCGAAGCTGACGGGCTGGAAGGGTTCATCCGGGTCGTCGGCCAGATCGAGATGGAAGGCGGTGATGAACGGCGCCCGGTCGTCGCGCATGCCGCGCCAGTGTCGCGCCTGTGCTGCCAGCCGGTCGAGGTCGCCGGGATAGACGAAGCGCCCGTCCATGTTGGCGGCGATCCACGCGTCGCTCTGCTGCGCCTGCCCGGCG
>NZ_JABXXP010000016.1 GCF_013376155.1 Nguyenibacter vanlangensis | reverse complement strand
GCCTGGCCGGGGACCGCGCCCTGGCGCTGGCCGCCGATCCGCTGCCGCTGGCCCTCAGTGCCGCGGATACGCTGATGGCGGTCGAGGTGCGGCAGGAATGGTGGCATTTCTACGCCCTGCTCAATGTCCGCCAGTTCGGCGAGGACGTGCGCCTCGATACCGAACGGCTTTGCGCCGGCACGCTGGACGCGAAATCCTGGGCCAGCCTGCGCACCCGCCTGCTGGCATGGGAGGCCCTGCGCCGCGGCGACACGCTGACCGAGGATGCATGAGGGGGATGCATAAGGGCCCGAGGGTCCATGCGGGGTGCATGACGGACGGAAGAACGCGCGGTTTTTCGCGCCCCGCTCCGCCGGGCCCATCCCGTCCGTCCCGGTTTGGCCCCTTGACTTCCGACCCTGAATCGACCACCTGCACCACACTGAAATTGTCAGATGCGATAGAATGGCCCTTTCGTGTCCGGTGGCTTGCATCCCGCCCAGGCGGGACGGCCGGGCGACGAAGCAGGGCCGGCACGCCGTCGCGCGGCGTGCGACGGATGGCACGGTAGCGGGTGAGGGGACAGGGCAGGCGATGGCGACAAAGACGGCCGCGAGTACGGAAGCGACTTCTGGCGATCAGGATAACGACACAACTCTGCTGGACACGCAATCCGGAGCCGTCAAGAGGCTGATCGCCCGCGGCAAGGAACGGGGCTACATCACCTTCGACGAGCTGAACGCCGTCCTGCCGCAGGACCAGATGTCCTCCGAGCAGATCGAGGACGTGATGGCGGTCCTGTCGGAAATGGGCATCCAGGTCGTCGAGAACGAGGATAACGACGATTCCGAGGCCAACCGCGAGGAAAAGGCCGAAGAGGCCGAGGCCGAGGAGGAAGGCGGCGCCGCCGGCAACGTCGATACCGAGAGCCTGGGCCGCACCGACGACCCGGTGCGCATGTATCTGCGCGAGATGGGCTCGGTCGAGCTGCTGTCGCGCGAGGGCGAGATCGCCATCGCCAAGCGGATCGAGGCCGGTCGCGACGAGATGATCGGCGGCCTGTGCGAGAGCCCGCTGACCTTCAGCGCCATCATTTCCTGGCATGACCGCCTCAAGGCGGGCGAGATGCTGCTGCGCGACATCGTCGATCTCGAAGCCATGCAGTCCGGCGGCGCCGGCCCCGAGAGCGAGGGCGCCGAAGAGGGCGAGCCGCAGGACGAAGCCGGCTTCGAGGCGGGCGCCGAGCCCGAGGATGGTGATGAGGGCGAGGGCGCCGGCCTGTCGCTCTCGGCGCTCGAGGAAAAGCTGAAGCCCGAGATCCTCGCCCGGTTCGAGGAGATCGAGGAACTCTATTCCCGCCTGCAGAAGCTGCAGTCCAAGCGTCTCGAAACCCTGACCTCGGGCGCCGAGATGTCCGACAAGTCGGAAAAATCCTACGAGAAGCTGCGCGAGGAACTGGTCGGCAAGGTGCAGCAGGTGCACCTGCACAACACGCGCATCGAAGTGCTGGTCCAGCATCTCAAGGAAATCTTCCAGCGCCTGAACGGGCTGGAAGGCCGCATGCTGCGCCTGGCCGAAAGCTGTAAGGTCTCGCGTGAGGATTTCCTGATCAAGTATCGCGGCAGCGAGCTGGATCCGGGCTGGATGGACATGGTCTCCGCCCTGCCGGCCAAGAGCTGGAAGAATTTCGTGGCCCGGCACGCCGACGCGGTGCGCGACCTGCGCGCCCAGGTCGCCGCCCTGTCGCAGGAAACCGGCCTGCCGGTCGGCGAATTCCGCCGCGTCTACGCCACCGTCTCGCGCGGCGAGCGCGATTCCGCCCGCGCCAAGAAGGAGATGATCGAGGCCAATCTGCGCCTGGTCATCTCGATCGCCAAGAAATACACCAATCGCGGCCTGCAATTCCTCGACCTGATCCAGGAGGGCAATATCGGGCTGATGAAGGCGGTCGATAAGTTCGAATATCGCCGCGGCTACAAATTCTCGACCTACGCCACCTGGTGGATCCGCCAGGCGATCACCCGCTCGATCGCCGACCAGGCGCGGACGATCCGCATTCCCGTGCACATGATCGAAACGATCAACAAGCTGGTGCGCACCTCGCGCCAGATGCTGCACGAGATCGGCCGCGAGCCCGCGCCCGAGGAACTGGCCGAAAAGCTGGGCATGCCGCTGGAAAAAGTGCGCAAGGTGCTCAAGATCGCCAAGGAGCCGATCTCCCTCGAAACCCCGATCGGCGACGAGGAAGACAGCCATCTCGGCGATTTCATCGAGGACAAGTCGGCCGTCATCCCCCTGGACGCCGCGATCCAGACCAACCTGCGCGAGGCGACGACCCGCGTCCTGTCCTCGCTGACCCCGCGTGAGGAACGCGTGCTGCGCATGCGCTTCGGCATCGGCATGAACACCGACCACACGCTCGAAGAGGTCGGCCAGCAATTCAACGTCACGCGCGAACGCATCCGCCAGATCGAGGCCAAGGCGCTGCGCAAGCTCAAGCACCCCAGCCGAAGCCGCAAGCTGCGCTCGTTCCTCGACGACAACTGATCGCCCCCGCCCATGTCCGCCTCGCTCGCAGCCGGCCCGGCCACCCGGGTCGCCGTCGACGTCACCTTCCTCTGCATGGACGCGCCCCCCGCCGGGCGCGCGCCCGCGCTGCCGGACGGCTATCGCATCGACCATTACCCGGCCCCGCCCGTCGCGTTCTACCGCCGCCTCTATGACGGCGTCGGGCAGGATTATTGCTGGTGGCTGCGCCGCGCCATGCCCGATGGCGAACTGGCGGCCCTGCTGCGCGATCCCACGGTGCGGGTGAACGTGCTGTGGCACGGGCAGGAGGTCTGCGGATTCTTCGAACTGGACTGCGCGATGCCCGACGAGGTCAACCTGGCCTATTTCGGCCTGATGCCCGGCCGGATCGGACAGGGCATCGGCCGCGCCTTCCTGCGCGCGGCCCTCGACGCCGCCTGGGCCTCGGGCCCGTCCAGCGTGCGGGTCAATACCTGCACCGCCGACCATCCCCGCGCGCTCGACACCTACCTGCAGGCCGGCTTCCGCCGCATCCGCACGATCCGCGAGATCTGGGACATCCCCGACCGGCTGGGCCTCGACATCCCCCCCGGCCTGCGCATCTGAAAAGACAGCCGAAGACCCGTCCGCCGGACACGACCCGGCTCAGACGGCTCCGAGCTGCAGCTTCACGGCCGCCCCTCGAAGGCGGCGGGGATCGTCTCCTGCCCCATGTGGCCGAAATCGTCGGGCACCTGGAGTTCAGCCGCAAGAAAGCCAAGGCGCCGCGCCCGGTGCGCCGTGGGCACCGAAACCGGACTGACCCGCGCGACCGGCCTGCCGGCCTTGGCGATGATGAAGCTCTCCCCCTTGCTTGCATCATCGATCAGCCGCGACAGATGAGTCTTGGCCTCATGAATGTTGAAGGTCCGCATGGGCCGCTCCAGACTTGACCATGGCGACTTAGAGCATCATCCGACCGGATGGACGGTCGGATAAAGATGCTCGTTAAAACAAAGAGCTAGAGCCATATCCGTGAACCAGTGTGAATGGTATGGCTGCTAGAGCAGATCCCGTTCAGACGGAATCGTTTGAACGGGTGAAGATGCCCGATAAAATAACGGATCGTCATCGCAACGTCGATCATGCCGTTTCGTCGGCCGAAAACGGCACGCCACCGCCATCGGGACCGCCATCGGGGCAGTTTCCCCTTGCGATCCGCCGGGCTTTGTGCTTCACACCGCTCCTTCCCTGCCGGGGCGCGGCATCGCCCCGGCTATACCCATGCCCCGCGGGAGGGGCGCCGTCCGGACCGGGTCCGGCGCGGCCGGGTTGACCTTATCCGAAGGGAGTTCCCATGCCGTTATACGAGACCGTGTTCATCGCACGTAACGATGTGTCGCAGCAGCAGGTCGAAGCCGTCGCCGACGGGATCGCCGCCCTGCTCGAAACCGACGGCGGTGCCGTCCGCAAGCGCGAATATTGGGGCCTGCGCAGCCTGGCCTACCGCATCAAGAAGAACCGCAAGGGCCATTACATGCTCCTCGGCCTGGATGCGAAGCCGGAAACGATCAAGGAAATCGAGCGCCAGCTCAGCCTGAACGAAGACGTGATGCGCGTGCTGACCCTGCGCGTCGAGGAAATCGACGAGGCGCCGTCCGTGATCCTGTCCCGCAAGGGCGACGACCGCGAGCGCGGCTTCCGCGGTCCCAAGCCCGCCGGCCGGTTCGAGAGCGGCCGCGGCGGCCGTCGCGGCTATGACGACCGCGAGGAGTTCCGGGCCCGCAATGAGCGCGAGGATTCGCGCGATATCGACGGCGAAGCGGAGTAACAATCATGTCCGACACCACCGAGATCAATCCCGCCGCCCGCCGCACGGCCGTCGGTGCCCGCCGTCCGTTCTACCGCCGCCGCAAATCCTGCCCGTTCTCCGGCCCCAACGCGCCGAAGATCGACTACAAGGACGTGCGCCTGCTCAGCCGCTTCCTCTCCGAGCGCGGCAAGATCGTGCCCAGCCGCATCACCGCGGTCTCGGCCAAGAAGCAGCGTGAACTGGCCCAGGCGATCAAGCGCGCCCGGTTCCTGGCACTCCTGCCCTACATCGTCGGCTAAGGGGGGAAGATCATGTCCGCAGTCGAACTGATCCTGCTCCAGCGCGTCGAAAACCTGGGGCAGATGGGCGAAGTCGTGAAGGTGAAGCCGGGCTACGCCCGCAACTTCCTGCTGCCCCAGGGCAAGGCGATCCGCGCCAACGCCGCCAACCGCGAGCGTTTCGAGCGCGAGCGCATCCATCTCGAGGCCCAGAACCTCAAGCGCCGTGAAGAGGCCGAGCGCCTGTCCGAGCGCATGCACGGCCTGTCCGTCATCCTGATCCGTCAGGCCGGCGACAGCGGCAGCCTGTACGGTTCGGTCACCACCCGCGACGTCGCCGAAGCCGCCACCCAGGCCGGCCTCGGCATCACCCGCGCGCAGGTGGTCCTCGAACACCCGATCAAGCAGCTCGGCCTGTACGAGGTCCGCGTGGCCCTGCACCCCGAGGTCTCGATCCCCGTCACGGTGAACGTGGCCCGCTCGGAAGAAGAAGCCGAGCGCCAGGCCCGCGGCGAGGCGATCGGCGTCGAGGTCGAAGAACCCGCTGGCTTCGTCGAGGAAGCGCTGATCGAGGAAACGGCCGAAGCCTCCGCCGAAGCCTGATCCGCATTCCCTGCCGGCGCCCTGGCGCCCGGCCGGGGGGCCAGGGCCCGGACGCAACCGCGTCCGGGCCTTTGTCGTTGAAAAGGCTGGTAAAGATCGCGCCAGCCGTCTTTACGGATCGCCGCGCGCCCGTCATGCTCGCTCCCAAGCCGAAAGCAGGGAGGGGAACGCGGCATGACGCCGGTCATCGACAGGATCTTTCGCAGCTTCATCGCGCACGGGCGGCTGGACGTCGTCTTTTCCGACGGCACGCGGCGCACCTATGTCGGCACGCCCGGTCCCGTCGCCGGATTGCGCATCCTCTCCTCTGCCGTCGAACGCCGCCTGATCGTCAATCCCGCCCTGGCGTTCGGCGAGGCCTATATGGACGGCCAGGTCCTTCCGCTCGGCTGCTCGCTCTACGACATGCTGCACGTGCTCATGTCCAACAGCATGCATGCCGGCCATGTCGGCGAGGCCGCGGCCCGGCTGGTCCGCCACGCAAAGCGCACCTGGACGCAATTCAACCCGGCCTGGCGCGCGCGCCGCAACGTCGCCCACCATTACGACCTCAACGGCGCGCTCTACGACCTGTTCCTCGATGCCGACCGGCAATATTCCTGCGCCTATTTCCCGCGCGGCGACGAAACGCTGGAAGAGGCCCAGCGTGCCAAGAAACACCATATCGCCGCCAAGCTCCGCCTCGACCGCCCCGATCTCGAGGTGCTGGATATCGGCTGCGGCTGGGGCGGCATGGCGCTGACGCTCGCGCGCGACTACGGCGCCCGCGTCACCGGCATCACCCTGTCGCACGAACAGCTCGCCGTCGCGCGCGACCGCGCGCGGGCGGCCGGGCTGGCCGACCGGGTGCGCTTCGAACTGCTCGATTACCGCGCGGTGACGCGGCGCTTCGACCGCATCGTCTCGGTCGGCATGTTCGAACATGTCGGCATCGGCCATTACCGCCGCTTCTTCCGCGTGGTGCATGACATCCTGGCCCCCGACGGGGTCATGCTGCTGCATTCGATCGGCCGCAACGACCCGCCGGGCTCGACCAATCCCTGGCTCGACCGCTACATCTTCCCCGGCGGCTACTCCCCGGCGCTCAGCGAAACCTTCGCCGCGATCGAAAAATCGAATTTGTGGGTGACGGATTGCGAAATCCTGCGCCTGCACTACGCCAAGACGATCGCCCACTGGCGCGCCCGCTTCGCCGCCAACCGCGATAAGATCCGCGCGCTCTACGACGAACGCTTCTGCCGGATGTTCGAATTCTACCTGGCCGGGGTGGAACTCTCCTTCCGCGTCCAGGGCCACATGAACTTCCAGCTCCAGATCACCCGCGCGATCGACGCCGTGCCCCTGACCCGCGACTACATGTTCGACGCCGAACGCACCGCCCCCGCCCGGGGCGCCGCCCCAGACCCCGCTCTAGACCCCGCCAAAGGCCGGCAGCCTTTGGAAACAGATTCGTTGATCAAGTGAATAACCGTCACGGTCTGCACAGTCTGCACACCATCAGGACTCGCTCGTGGCGACATGGCCGCGAAGCCACGGCTGCAAATGCCCGAAATCAAACGTCCCGCCGGCATAGAGGCCGAGAATAAAATCTTCCGTTTCACCGGCGCTGGCCGTCAGCCGCGCGCCGTTGATGGCCAGGAAGGTCCAGGTCACGGCAAAGGCCAGGCCGTGCGCCTGTTGCCATCGATGAAGGGATGGTTCTGCGACAGGCTTTCCCAAAGCGCCGCCGCTTCGTCGATCAAGTCGGCATAATAGCCGGTCTGCGGTCGGAAAAGCGCCGCTTCCAACAAACCCCGATCCCGAATGCCCGTCGCTCCGCCATAGCGCCCGATCTGATCGTCATGGATAGCCAGGACCTCGATGACGGTCAGATAGTCCGTCACTCGGCCAGTTTCCGGTAGAGCGGCGCGAAGGTCTCATGGCTGGCCTGGTAGGCCGCCATGACATGGGCACGCGGACGCTGCCGTTTCCGCTTCTCAATCAGGTCGGCCAGCGCCTCCTCGACCAGGACCTGGAGCTGCCGCCCTTCGCTGCGGGCCAGATCCCGCACCGCCTGCAGGATCTGCGGATCGACCTGGGTCGCGAATTTCCCACGCTGCGGGGTGGCCATGACACCTCTCCTGTTGGATGCCGAATTATATCAACAGATCATGATGCATCAAGAAACCCCCGCCCGGGGCGCCGCCCCGCACCCCGCCAAAGGCCGGTAGCCTTTGGAAACCGATTCGTTAATAAAATGAAGTGGGTCGCAGCGAGCCCGGCACGCTGAGGCCCGGCATAATCTGCTGAGCCAGCAAGCGACGAGGAAAGAAATAATCACCCCGAATTGTTCCAAAAAACCTTCAAATTTGACGGAAGGTTCGCAACAGTAGGTGCAGCGAAAGCCGATATGCTGATCAGACAGAAATAGATCCAATAAGAGCGCGAGCGCGGCGCATATACGCTATCCTGGCAAGGGGTGGAAGGACGTGAATGGGGCCAGCAAGACAGCGGCAGCGGCTGGGGATGCGGAAGCACAATGACCGCGGGCGCACAAAGCGGCGTGCTCCACTCTCATCCGTATTATGACCAGTGCGGCTTCGGTCATCAGATGGCTCGCTGACAGTTGAGGGAATGGCGCTTTGGTGTCGTTCCGCTTTTTGCTATTCCTATAAGGATTACTGTACAAGGCTGGAATTTTCGTGAATATACTGTCAGATGCATGTGTGCTGATCTGTTTATGCTTTTACCCAACCATCTGGTTGCAGCGTTTTCCAATTGATGGCAAGCGATTTTTTTTGTCGGCCACATTTTTTATTTCTTTGGCTATTGTCATTATTTGTGGCCGCACTGAAGGTTATATTTCAAATATTGAATTAACTGGATTTGGTATTGGTAGTTTATTTCCTTATCTTCGGATTGGGTTTACAGAGGAGTCTATTAAAACAATAGGTGCTATCTGCTTGTTAGGCTTTCTGAAGATAAAACCGACATCTCCCGATCAGGTTAAATGTTTCTTGGGAATAGGATATTTTTTCGGTTTGATCGAAGGAATATTTCGAATGCCGGGAATAGCGGCCAATAGCAGAAAATTTGTGCTATCGCAAAGTATATCATTTGATATCGACATTCACTTGGCCTTGATCATTCAAGATGCTGCAGCGGTATATATTGCCTCCTCAAGAAAAGGTGGATTAAAATATTCTGTGTTAATAATGTTTGTAACATGCCTGGAGCACTCTATATTTGACTATTTCTATGTCATGGATCCACTCCAAATTTATGCAACTATACTATATTACATTCCGATATCTGTCATTTTTATGTGCTCCATAATTTCTTTTTATTTTCTAGGCAGCGCCAAGATTACGTCACCATGGGTGCCCGTAGCAGGCGTATTTTTTACTATATTACCTTTCTTTGCTGCTTATGAAAATTTGTCGGATTTTTTCTGTAAGCAAAACATTTATATTGCGATTTTATTCTCATTTTTGTCAGCAATTTCTGATTTTTATACTTTATTAAATCGCAAAATTGGTATTTATGTTCATAAAAGGCACGTCGCAAGACAGGTTGACGTTGGATAATTTCTTTCGCCGCGAAGTCGCTGACGGACGCTGTAATGCCAGGCTCGGGCGTGTTCAGGTCGCCAGACTCTGCCTGTAAAGATTGTGACCCGGAGTTGTATCGGCCTGATTCTGGTAACGACGCTTCTATTCGGCTTCGAAAACTACACGCGCCGCGTTCACACCGCTGGCCAAATGATGCAGAAAGGCGACGTCCTGTCGATCGGCGCCATTCAACCCGGCACCATTGTGGTCCGACATGCTGAAGAGGGCCAGCATGTTCGTAAGGGCGATGTACTATTCGCGGAAGATTTTGGAAGAAACGTCTGCAACTGGTCCTGCTCAAAAACAAGTAGTCGCCGATCTCGAACTTAGGCCCCGGCCCCATTTTCGGGGGCCGCTTCAGTTTTTGGAGATCTCCACCTCACTTCAGATCGAGGGCATTTCAGGAGGTAAGATCAGAAGATCAGGCCGTCCGGTCACGCCTCATTCCATGGGTACACGGACGGTCATGAGAGCGGAAAAACCCGGTTCGACATAGTACGTCGGCGAACTGCCTGCGATGGTGCCGCCGAGGACGCCCGTGCTGGTCCTGGCATTGTCGCTGAACCCGTAGATGCCGGTTCTTTGCGTTGAATTGTTGATGTTGTTCAGGTTGACCTGGATCGACGGGCGATTCAGGACCGCGAATTTCGGTAGCCTGTATCCCAGGATGACGCTGTTGTTGATGTATCCGGGCATTTTTTCGTCATTCATCAATGTCGCGTATTGCGAGCTGATGTATTTCACGTTCACGCTGCCAAAGAAAGTACCGTCGTCGTAGGACAGGCCGAGGCCTGCCTGGTAATGGGGGCTGGCGACCTGAGTCTTTCCGGCGGTGTGTAGATAATCGACCTGGCCGTTGCTGTCGACGGTCCGCAGGTTGTTGTCCTGGCGCGCGTCGAGATAGGCGAAGGTAACGTAAGGTGTAAAGCGGCCCCAGAGAGGAATCGTGCCGATCTGGACATCGACGCCGCGGCTGGTCTGCCCGCCGGCATTCAATTCGCGCTGGACTTGGACGCCTTCCTGATAGGTGTTGAGCGTCAGCAGGCGGTTGGTCATGTTCATGTTGAAGAAGGAAACCGAGGCAATCAGCCGGTCGCCATTATAGCGGTAGCCGATTTCCTCCTTGATTGCGTATTGGGATTTCGGGGAATTGGCACCTGTCGTCATGGCCCCGCTGCCGACGCTATACTGTTCGGCGGTCGAACCCATGAAGGGTTGCCGGTAATCGCCTTCGGCATTGATATAGACTTGGTTGGCGCGATCGAAATTGTAGCGGGCGCCGAGGGAGGGCAGCGGGATGTTTTCGCTGATTCCCATATGGGGAGTCGAACCGGGGACGTAGTTGTCGACGCCGCGTGTCACCATCACGTCCTTGAAGCCGGCGTTGATGACCAGTCTGTCCTTCAGCAGGCGCAATGTGTCCATGATGTATGGCGAATTGAGCTGATAGTGAAGGAAATAATTGTCGTAGTAATAGAGGCGTCCGTTTGCCAGACGATAGTAATTATAGCTGTGGCTGAGATCGGCAGGGTCGCCGGTTTCCTGGTTGATAAAGCCCACGGGATCCTTTTCGCGCAGATTATAATTTTCGTACCAGTAGCCCAGGGTCAGGGTGTTGTGGCCGTGGGTCCAGGCGAATTTCGAGTTTATGCCGCCGATATAGGTCGGGCCGCCGAAACCGGTCGAGACGAGATATTGCTGCCCGTTCTGGGCGACGCCTCCCGTTCCCTGCGCGAGATTGACGTCCACACGCTGATTGCCGAGATAGGTCTGGCCCTGCGTGAGGGTCGTGCCGCCGGGCCCCCAGCCGAAACCGTACCAGAAATACGGAGTTGTATCCCAGGTGAGGTGAGGGCTGAGCACCACATGGATGGGCGCGAGAACCGTACCCGAATAAAACAGCGATGTCTGGTTGAGCTTGTAATAGGAACCGTCGTGGATGCCGCTATAGGTCGCATCCGGGTTGATCCAGCGATATTGCCGCCATTCCTGTTGGGTCGGATAATAGTAATATCCATTCTTGTTGTTGTTGAAGACGGATTCGAACGCGAACGTGCTGCCGTTATTAAAGGATTTGAGCAGCTTGAAGTCGACATGCTGCTTCTTGGCGATACCGGGGCCGCGCCAGAAATCGGTCGAGGCGCTGGAGTAGGACACGAAGGCCCTGATGTCCGAGTGGCCGATTTCGCCGCTGTCAAGCCTGATGAAGCCGCGATAGGTATTGAAGGTACCGTAGGTGAAATCGACCTGGGTGCGGGCTTTTTCCGACGGGTCCTTCATCTTCGTATAGATGACGCCGCCGGTGGCCGAGGTGACGGGGTCATCGGTGGAACTGGAGCCAGGCGTGATCGAGACGCGATCCATGTTTTCGCTGTCGAGCATTTCCGCCTGGAATCTGCCGGCGCCGGGAGAGAGGGTGGGCGCGCCGTCGAGGACCCAGCCCATGTCGTCGACGGTGAGGCCGCGAACCATGATGCCGTTGCTGAGAATCCCGGTCGGTTCCTGGGACATGGAATTGACGCTGGGCATCATAGAGAGAAGACCGACGACGTTCGAGGTCGGGTTCTGCTTGGCGATATAGTCCGCGCTGACGGACTGGACCGATCGGGTGTCGTCGCGCCGCTGTATCATGCCACCACCCGAAGAGATGTGCAGATGGGCCGCGGCGACGTTGATTTCCTCCGCCTTGACACCGTGTAGGGGGGCCGAGGCGCGTTTGGTGGGACGCGGGGGCGGTTTCATGGAAACCGTCGAGGAAGCGGGGATGCTCTCCGGAAGATGGCTGCGGCTGTCCGCATGGGCCTTGGGGCCGGCAAGGAGGCCGATGATGGGAATGACGATGGAAGAGGTCGCCAACAGCGCATTTCTGTGACTCATGGGTTGCCTCCGTGGAACGTGTTTGTCGTAGACGGCCAATGATGTCTCGAGATCTCCGGACCTGGCTGGCGAAAGGCGGGGTTTTGAGACCAGAAGAAATAAACCGGTTTATTAATAAAATGCGGTTTGATTTCCGTCAATATATTTCTATATCGTTATAAAAAATACCGTTGGAGCGTTTTTCGGAGAAATCCCTGCGAATCCGGATATTTCGAATCCTGTCTATAATTCGGAGGTGGGGCCGAAGGCCTCGATGCAGTCGTGATAGAGGTTGGTGGCGGTCAGGAGGGCGTCGACGGGACAAAATTCGTCGGTTTGATGGGCGACGTCGGGTTCGCCCGGGCCGATGATGACTGCAGGCGCGTTTCCGAAGGCTGGGGAAAGGATGGCCGCATCCGTGAAATAGGGAACGGTGGCGATTCCCCGGTCGGGAATTCCGTGCCGGGTGGCGATTGTCCGGACGGCCTGTACGAACGGGTCGTTTGACGAAGCGACGACAGGCGGGATGTCGAGGCGCTTTTGCAGCGATATCGCATTACACAGGCATTTTTGGATCGTGTCGGCGATCCTTACATGGCTGTCCGCGCTGCCGGTGCGGGCATCGACCGTGAAGGTCGCCCTGTCGGGGACGGAATTGATGTTCAGCCCGCCTTGGAACGTTCCGATATTGATGGTCGTCTTTCCGATGATCGGATCGTCCGCGCCCAGGTCGACCGCGCGGATGCGGGCGATCGCATCCGTGGCCGTGTAGATGGCGTTCACGCCGAATTCCGGCATGGCGGCGTGAGCCGTGCGGCCTTCGGCGGTGCATTCGAACCAGGCGACGCCCTTGTGCCCCAGGATGGGATAATTGCGTGTGGATTCGCCGATCAGCAGGCCCCTGAACATGCAGTCGGCCAGCAGGGGGGAGGTTGCGAGGGCCGCCGCGCCTTCGCATCCGGTTTCCTCGCCGCCGGTCAGGATGATGGTGACGTCGGGACAATGGCCGGTGTTCGCATGGTGGCGGGCGCATGCGGACATGAAGGCGGCGATTCCGCCCTTCATGTCCGAACTACCGCGCCCATAGACGCGCCCGTCGACGCATTCACCCGAAAAGGGCGGGTAGGTCCACGCCTTGCCGCCCAGGGGAACGGTATCGAGGTGGCCGGAGAAGCCGAGATTCCCGCCCGGCGGCCGGCCAGGGGGGTGGGCGATGAGATTGACCCGGCGTTCACCGAAACCGATGACCGTGACCGCGAACCCGATGGCGTCGAGAATGTCGGCGCAGAATTGCGCGCAGGCCACCTCGTCGCCCGGTGGATTCAGGCTGGGAATTCGGATCAGGTCCTGGAGAAGCACGACGGGGTCGGTGTGTTGCCTGGTCATGGGGGTCAGGTCCGTGTCGTCAGCCAGTCGAGGCAGTTCAGCCAGAGTGTCCTGTAACCGGGCCATGCCAGGTAGTCGTCCGGCATCCAGTGGACGGACATGTCGCTGGTCCAGACGAGCGAGCGGCCGCGACCCAGGTCCCGCACGGCGATGAGGGGATGGCTGTCTTCGCCCACCGTGGCGACGAGCGTTGCGTCGGGGTGAAGCGTGACCTCGTTGTAGCCGAGAAGGGGCGGCCACGTCCCGGGCAGGCCGGCGACGACGGGATGGGCGGCATCGACGACGCTGACGGGACTACCCTCGGGCGTTTCCTGCCGGTCGTCATAGGGCAGGCAGGCGACGGGAAGGAGCCGTTCGATCGGCGTGTTGCGGTAGCGTGCCTGCCCGTTGACGCCCTGGAAGCTGAGATAGCCCCCGACCATCATAATGCCGCCGCCGTTCTTCACATATTCGACGATGACCTTCAGCCGGTTGGGAAAGGCCTTGCTGTGCAGCCATGTGTCCGGATGGATCAGCAGGGTGTTGGCGCCGATGTCGGAGAGGATGATGGCGGCGTACTCAGTGAGGTCCTCGACCGCCGCTGGGAACTGGCTCTGCGCCACCTCCGAGGGCATGTGCGTGACGTCGTAGGGCGTGTCGCGCATAGCGTTGAGGAAGTTGACGGCACCGCTATGCGCTGTGGTGGTGAAGAACTGGTCAAATCCTTTGGCGTGGCTGGCAGAACTGATCCACGATTCGCCGACGAGAAGGATCTTCTTTTTTTCCAACACGGAATTTTCTCTTTCAGAGTTGTTGTCCGCCGCACATGGCCTGCCTGGGATTCGCGACGAGGAGCTGTTCGATGTCGCGGTCCCCCAGCCCGAGGCGTCTCAGGCGGGGCACGAAATGACGCAGGATGTATCCGTAACCATGCCCTCCGTAGCGGGTGAGCATGCTCTTGAGGAATACGTCGTGCGAGACGAGGACTTTCCTTCCGTATCCTCGTTCGAAAAGTTGGACGATAGCCTTGGCGTTTTCGTCGTCGGAGGGGCACTGGGCGTCTTCCTCCGGATAATAATAGGACATGGAGATCATGTCGTATTCGAGGTAGGCGCCGCGCTCGGCCAGGCTGTGCTGGTAGCCCGGGTCGGAAAGGCTGGGGTTCATGTGGCAGAGGATCACGTGATTGAGGTCCGCGCCCTGTTCTTCTGCGATGTCGAGCATGTCGTGGGCGACGCGCCGCCAGGCGGGAAGATGGATCGAAAGGGGGACCGAGGTCTCGGCCGAGGCAATCGCGGCGGCGCGCAGGACTTTTTCCTCGTCCTTCGTCATGGTGGAGGAGATGCCGATCTCCCCGACGATGCCGGCCACGATGTCCGGCCTGTCCGCCGTGCCGCCGACATCGCGGATGATGCGTCGGGCAAGCTGGTCGGCGCTTTCCGGACCCACATAGTCGGGATGGGACGGCTGGAGATAATATCCGGCGCCCATGACGATGTTCAGCCCGGTTCGCCGGGCAATGTCGCGCAGGGTCGCGGGAGCGCGGCCGATGCCGACATTGGTCGGGTCGATCACAGTGCGGCCGCCGAGCGCACCGAATTTCTTCAGTTCCTCGACCGCGAGGTCGGCGCTGTCGAGCATGCAGTTGTCGCGGTTGCCCAGCGGGTTCATCGCGATTTCGCCCAGCATGTCCATCGCCAGCGGCCGCATCGCCCACGAGTGGTGACAGGCACAGGAGGGCGCGACCCATTTCTTCGAGGCGTCGAGCATGATGTGTTCATGCATCAGGGTGATGCCCATCTGGTCGGGCGCGATGGGGCCGTTGACGGTCATGAGCCGGCCGCCGAGGACGCCAATGGAACCGGTTCCGGCATTTTCAGTCATCATGATCGCTTTTCCCGATTCCGAAGATGACTCTGCCCTTGAGGGTCATGTTGATCCAGATAGCGCCGATGGTGATGAGGCCGGTGAGGATCTGGGTGAGGAAGGGAGAGACGTGGGCGAGGATGAGGCCGTTCTTCAGGCAGGCGAGGGTGAGGATGCCCAGAGCCGAGCCGATGACGGAACCGTAGCCGCCGGCGAGGCTGGTGCCGCCCAGGACGACGGCGGCGATGACGTCGAGTTCGAAGCCGACACCGATATTGGACGAGGCGCTGCCCAGCCGTCCGGTCATGAGGATGCCCGACAAGGCGGCGGCGAGGCCGCTGAGTGCATAGACAGTCAGCGAGACGCGGCGGACGTTCACGCCCGTCCGGCGCACGCCCTCCTGGTTGGAGCCGATGCCTGTGACGTAGCGTCCGAAGCGGGTGCAGTGCAGGGTGATACCGGCGGCGGCGACGCAGCCGAGCATGATGACGGCGGGGACTGGAAAGGGGCCGATCCAGCCGCGTCCCGGCCATTCGAGCAGGGGTGCGTTTTCTGGCAGCGGTAGGGAATAGCCCTGGGCGATCAGCAGGGAAAGCCCGCGAAAGACGGACATGGTGGCCAGCGTGACGATGAAGGGCGCCATGCCGATGCGAGTGATCAGAAGGCCGTTGGTCGTACCCGCTACAGTTCCTGCCAGCAGCGCGCCCGCCAGGGCCAGGACGGAAGGCAGGTGCCAGAATGTGGCAAGGACAGCCATGGCGATCCCGCTGAACGCGGCAACCGCACCGATGGAAAGGTCGATGCCGCCAGTGGTGATGACCAGCGTCATTGCCGCGGCGGAAATGAAAGACCCGGCATTCTGGCGCAGAATGGTCAGAAAGTTGGCCAGGGATAGAAAGGAGGGCGCGCAGAACGAGAAGATCAGAACGCACACCAGCAGCAGGCAGACCACGCTGGCCAGGCCAGGTTGCCGTTCGAGCAGCAGGGCGGCCTTGGGTAGGCGCATGCGCCGCACGGCATTTTGTTGGGGCGTGTGGGGCTGCCTAGTGTGCGGAACGGGCATGGAAGCGCTCTCCCACGATCAAATCGACGAGTTCTCCGATATTGGTGTCGCCGATCCGCCGCTCGGCGGCGACGATACCGTCGCGGATGACGGCGACCCGATCACAGACATGGAAGAGATCCTGGAGCCGGTGCGTGATGAGAATCACGGTCACTCCCTGGTCACGAAGTTTCGTTATTAAATCAAGAACGGCTTCGACCTCCATCACGGCGAGCGCCGCGGTGGGCTCGTCCAGGATCAGCACGCGGGGGTTGAAGGCAGCGGCACGGGCGATGGCGATTGCCTGCCGCTGGCCGCCGGACAGGCTGTCCACGCGGGCGTGCGTGTCGCGGATCACGACCCCCAGGCCCTGGAGCATCTCCGCGCTTCGCCGATGCATCGCTCCCGTGTCGAGGAAAGGAAGTCCGAGAATACGACGCGTGGGCTCACGCCCCATGAAAAGATTGCCCGCGACATCGATCGAGCCACACAGGGAAAGGTCCTGGTAGACCATATGAATGCCGGCATCCTGCGCGTCGCGCGGCGAGGCGAAGTGGCAGGGCCGCCCATCAATGAGGATCTCGCCGCTGCTCGGCGCCAGGGCACCGGAAAGGATCTTGGTCAGGGTGGATTTGCCGGCACCGTTGTCGCCTAGCAGGCCAAGCACTTCGCCGTGGCCGATGGACAGATCGACTCCGCGCAGCGGCGTGATGGCACCGAAACGGCGGGTTATGCCCCGCATGTCCACGGCCGGGGCGACGGAAGGATTGGTCATGGCTGCACATCACAGGATGCCGTGAGGGTATTGGGGGGTGACGATGGTCGCGGGAACGATGATGTCGTGGGGGACTGGCATGTCGTGCAGCCAGTGGTGGACGGCCTTTACCGCCGCTTCGCCCATGCGGACGGTATCCTGAACGGCGGTGGCAAGGACGATGCCGTCGCGCAGGCCTTTGTTGATCTCAGGAGACATGTCCCAACCGGCCAGGTGGACGGTCCTGCGTGGCGGGCTGGTTTGCAGGGCGGAGAGCGCGCCGATCATGGCAGGCTCTCCGGTGGCGTAGATCAGGTCGAGGTCCGGCGCGGCGGCAAGCAGGTCCTCGGCGGCTGTCTGAGCTGAATCGAGGATGTTCTGGCCATCGACGAATCCGGATACATGCATGAAAGGCGCCTCCTTTTTCATGGCATCGAGAAAACCGCTATAGCGCAGGGTCTGAATGTACGAACCGGTGGCGCCGATGATGCCGATGCGGGTAGGGTGGACGAGGCCGGGCTGGAGAAGGGCATCGAGCAGGCGCGCGGCGGTGCGGATATTGTCGACGCCGATCTGGGCGATGGTTTTTCCGGCAACGATGGCGTCGATCGCAATGACAGGCACGTTGAAGCGGCGGGCCGTGTCGATCGCATCGCGTACACCATAGACATCGATGGCACAGAGCAGGATGGCGCTGACCTTCTGCTGAGCGTAGGTTTCGATGGCGTCGGACTGGGCGACAGGGCTGTTGTCGGCGTCGAAGACAGAGAGGGTATAGCCGAGGCGATTGCACCCGGTTCGGACGCCACGGGTGATTTCGTTAAAATATTCCGAGGATTCCGTCGTCTGCACCAGCGCGATATGCACGCTGCCCGGCTGTGGCGTTCCGGCCCGGCAGATACCCGGCAGACACATCGTTAACGCGCCGTAGAGCAGTTTTCGTCGATGAACTGTCAGCATGGCATCCGGTCCGCGGGTCGGGAGGTGGACGACGGCACCGGTTCGCTGGTTTTTGGTAAACCGGTTTATCCAATGAAATCGGATACGCATTCCGTTGTCAAGCCGTGATGATTGGGGCCGCCGTTGTGCGCGCGGGGATTGGCGATTAGTATGAGGCCCGGATCGATGCGGCTTCATGTCCCGGTCCTTGATGTGCTGGACGCTGCTGATGAAGAAAAAGGCGCCTACCATTCAAGATGTCGCCGACAAGGCGGGTCTTTCGAAGGCGGCTGTCTCGCGATACCTGAACAAATCGATCAGGCTGCCCCAGGACACGGGGCGCAAGATCGACGAGGCGGTCGAAGCCCTGGGCTATCGGCGTAACCTCCTGGCCCGGCGGCTGAGCAAGGGCGGCAGCGAGACGCTCGGGCTGGTGGTACCCGAAATTTCCAACCCCTTCTTTTCCGAAATGGCGGAAGCCGTTGAGCAGACCGCGTCGGAGCGGGGCTATAACCTGATCCTGGGAATCAGCCGGAACCATCCGGAGAAGGAACTAGGTTTTCTGCGTTGGATCGATGATTCAATTGTCGATGGGTTGCTGTTCGTGACGAACCGGCCCGACAACCGGCGCCTGCAGCTCGAGATCCGTCGTTACGACGAAGTGGTCATTCTCGATGAGGATATTCCTGGGACAACGCAAGACAAGGTATTCTGCCATAATGTCGAAGGGGCATACGATGCCACCCGGCATCTGATCGAGACCGGGCACAGGTTGATCTTTCACGTAACGGGCCCTGCCTCCCTGATGAGTGTACAGGAGCGTCTGGAGGGGTTCCGGTTGGCGCATCGGCAGGCCGGGCTCGCGTGTCCCGACAGCCATGTCTTCCATCACGACTATACCCAACAGTTCGGTCGTGAGGTGGTCCGGGAAATTCTGGCCCGCCCCGCGCGACCGGACGCGGTATTCGCCGCCAGCGACTACATCGCGATCGGGATGCTGGAAGAGTTGCGGCGCCATGACGTTCGTGTTCCCGACGATATGTCAATCGTTGGTTTTGATGACACGGCGCTGGCCGACCTGGTTACACCGAAGCTGACGACGATCCGGCAGGATGCGGCCGAGTTGGGGCGGATCGGGACCGGACGTCTTTTGGATACGCTGGCGCGCCGCGACAAACCACGCGACATTATACGAATCGCGACGGCTCTGGTGATACGCGATTCGGTATCCCACCGATGATGTTGAGCATCCGGTAATTCCGTAGGTCTGGACAGATCATTTCACCGCTGCGAGAGCCTGATCGAGACGATAATTGCTGTGTCGGATTCGTTCAATTGCTGGATCAAAGCCGGCTTCGATCTCTTCTCGCATCGATGTTCGATCCCTCAACGCGATGACGCGATTGATCGGTGATGCGCCAGCAAGCGGGTATGGGGACGTGCAGTCACTCTGCAAAGGCGGCCATCAGTGTGTTGGGTGCACTCGACCTTGCCAGTGAGATGAGGAGAACACGGCGGGATCGGGCGACACTTGATGTCCCAGTCACGCAAGCGCTACTGGACGGCCTCCGCGAAGAATTCAAGCCCTCGATCAGTCTGCACGCGCTGTATGCCAAAGGGCATTTTTTCGATAACGCGATCAAGGAAATCGAGCGGTTTTTTTCTGTTCGACGGCGATATACGCCCAGTAATTTGTAGCGCGAGCAGTCGTCGAACTCGATCACCCGGTATGGGGCGGTTATATCGTCTCGTTCCTGCCATGACGAACCAGCACGCGATGGATTGTATCGAGTGACTGTGTCAGATCATGGAGATGCCACACCGTCGGCAGACGAAGCTCGCATCGCCACATTGCGCCTAGAGTTCGACCCACCCGCGCCCGATTACTTGAAAATTAAGCAGGAAAATTGAAACGATGTCGTCGAATCTCACCCTTATCAAGGTAAGGAAGCGTATTGCGACCACTCCCTTGGTAAGGGAGCGGCCATCACGGCATGAAACGCGACACGGAACCGACGGGAGAAGAAACCCCCTACACATTCCCCCGCCCGACATGGCAGCGCGCCAGCCGGTCGAATTCCGCGATCTCCAGCGTCTCGGCGCGCCGCGCGCCATCGATCCCGGCCGCCGCCAGCAGCGCCTCGCCACCGATCGGGCGCAG
>NZ_JABXXP010000015.1 GCF_013376155.1 Nguyenibacter vanlangensis | reverse complement strand
TCTCGTAGCTTTACCGCCGCCGTCATCAGCCAGATCCTCCCGCATCAAGAGAATCAGAGCCGGCGCCGTTCGTCACTTCACACACGAGTCAGTGGCTACGTCCTTTGGTATAACGACGTGCCACATCCGACACCGTCGCGTCGTCTACCCCAACTTCCGCGAGAATCCGTAGCTTCTGTTCGACAGACCAGCGGCGGCGGCGCTCCGCGCCGACCAGAATCTCCTGCCGCATCCTCACCTCCCAAACGACGTCAATAACGACGTGAACTTACCCGCCACGCAATCCGATCATAAGGCGGCCATAAGCGGCCGGTTACGAGTTGCGCAAAGCTGTGTCCGAACTGTCCCTGGCGCCGCTGCTCGCGCTGGTCCGCGCCCATGTGCTGGCGGCGGAACGGCTGCACGGCGACGACACCACGGTACCGGTGCTGGCGAAAAGCCGCACCGTGACCGGGCGATTGTGGACCTAGTGTGCGATGACCGGCCATTCGGCGGACCGGCACCGCCCGCTGCCTGGTTCCGCTACTCCCGTGATAGCAAGGGCGAACATCCCACGGACCATCTCGCGGGCTGGAGCGGCATCCTGCAATCCGACGCCTATGGTGGCTATAACCGGCTGTTCGACGCTGATCGCCAACCCGCACCCGTCATATCGGCGGGATGCTGGGCCCATGCGCCCGCACGTCCCATTCGATTACCCCTGCCATCAGGATAATCGTATAAACTTCTCGATCAGGACACTAGACTGTTTTCGTTGCACGGTGCGACATTCCATAGCCAGCCATTAACATTACGAACGTACCAAACAAACACACAGCCGATGTCGTTGACATTATTGCCGACAACGCACCAACGCATAATGGTGGCAGGCCCACGCCGCAATAAATTGCCACGTTGTAAGCAGCAAGCACCTCTGCTCGCTCGACTTTCCCAGCGATCGCCACATTGAGTACACGACTCGCTCCCAGGAATGTGAGGCCATGCCCGATACCACCGATTATCGAACTCACAAGAACGAGCGGTACACTACCCAAAATTTCTCCTACAATTAATGTAATTGCCGCCAAAATAAGAACAGAATATCCCACCTTCAGTTTTCGTTCCGGCATGATGCGCCCGGAAAGCGATTGGGTGATGCCGGAGATGATAAGAATCGCGCCGGCCGAAAGCGCTGGCCCAAGTAGATCCCCTGGGGCCAAGTACGCCGAGACAGCAACGGGCACGACCGATAAAAACGTGGCTGTGACTGACCACGACAGAAAAGCTGCACCAGCTGATCGCTTGAATACATTACGAACGTATTCCGGAATGTTTGGACGCGTAATGGGTGACACGGTCATTTGTCGTTCGGAAGGCAATAGAAAACAACCAGGAATTAAAAGCAATAAAAGCATGGTGACCAATAAATATGGAACATATGTAGGATGCGCGACACGTTCAGCCACAATTGCCGCACCGATGGGAGCTGACCCGCCTCCGATTGTCATCGCTAGACCCGTCGTTAACGCCGCTCTGTGATGATCGTTGTTCGGTTCGAAGCGCACAATAGCAGCCGCTAGGTTACCTGTAGACAGTCCGACAGCGATCCCTTGCAAGACCCGAGCCAACACAAAAGACATTAATGTCGACGCGGACGCCATAGTGGCAGTCCCCACACTAGCCAATACCAGTGCGACGGCAATTACAATTCGAAGACCAAACGTGGACACTATCCATGATGACACTAGCAGTACCGGCATTAAGCCAGCAATATACGTCGCAAACACTTCAGTTATTTGAAACGCCGACAATGTCCCGCTTTGTTTATAGATTGGATAAATTCCCGATGCAACATTTGTACTCATCATGAGAGCCGCAGAAACACCAGCCGAGAACCAAAAAATAGCTGTAGATTTACGATCCAGCGTCACATTAAACACTCCGCTCGAAGCGAATGTGGGATACCGTCGATTGATCCTGCGATACCGCGATCGTCCCGTCGTCAGACGTTATAATATGAAATGCATATCTAGGATCGACATATCGATGGAAAACGGCGGTCATATTATCGACATCCGTCTTGGTGCTCTGATTCGATAACGATACCATAATATCAATTAGATGCAGCGCAGGAATATGATCCATGCGCGTGCCATCGACAATCCGATCAGCCTCGCCCGGAAGATATTCCACATTATGAAGATCTATGGATCTACTGTGTCCAAGTTGACGTTCAAGACGGATGTTCTCAGCATCCTCGAACCCTCGAGACTTCCGAATAAAACGAGCTGCACTCGGAGTCAGGACACCAAAATGAAAGTGCACTCGTCGCACTTCGCCGTTATGGCTATGGACGAGAGACGCACGTACGCCATCCACTCTGGCCCCTTTTGACTCACTGACTTCCGCCGAACCGCTATAGGAGTGGTGTTCTCCTTGCCGACATTCTCCTCGCTGTCGTTCAGTGACTATGGACTTTACGGTGATCACCGCGTCCCCTGCGAGGGCGAATTTTTCTCTAATTAGTGCGAGACATACGTACCTTCCCACCGCTATCTCATTCACCATCGGCATCCCACTTCGCAGCGGCTCATAGCCCGGAGGCACCAAGGGATTATCGAATCCGACTCCCTCGGCAACGCCGCCGTCCGTTGTCTGTGGCGGCGGGCTGATAATCCACCCGATAACTTCTTTCAATTTGTCCTGATAATTAGTCATGGCGCCGCCGCATATTGGTCTCGCTAATTGCCGGGAATGTGTAACCGCTATCGTCATCACTGATTGTGATCCCGGGAGGGGCGATACCGTCAATTTCATTCAGGAACTCGGCGGGCAGCTTGGTGTCTGCCGCGACCAAAGAAGCATCAAGGTGGGATATCGTCCGAGGACCAACGATCGCCGATGTCACAGCTGGGTGGTTTAGAACAAACGCCGTGGCCGCAACGTTCAGCTCAATGCTAAATTCTTGGCATAAGTCCGCCAATTTTTTTACAACTTTTAGCTTGTCCTGATTCGCTCGTTTCGACATGTCATAGCGTGCCCCCCAGTAGCGAGAGCGACTTGTTTGCACGCTTTCTTCCGAGGTAAACTTTCCGCTCAACCAACCGCCAGCGAGAGGGCTCCACACACTGACGCCGAGACGGTACTTTGCGCAAGTTGGCAGTACCTCTCGCTCTATCTCTCTCGCCAAAATCGAGTAAGGTGGCTGCTCAACTAAAGGACGAGACCGCCCCCGTCTATCCGCGACCCACTGGGCTTCTACTAATGACGACGCTGGAAACGTCGAAGTCCCGAAATAGCGAATTTTTCCGGCCTGCACCAAATCCTGAAGTACCGAAACCGTCTCTTCTAAATCCGTGCAAGGATCGGGGCGATGCAATTGATAGATGTCTATCCAATCCGTTCCGAGCCGCTTTAGACTTTCCTCTACAGCACGCATGATCCAACGTCTGGAACTCCCCCTTGAATTGGGATCCGGACCCATCGGAGAATTAACTTTTGTTGCCAGAATAATGCGATCACGACGGCCGGCATTCTTCAACGCTCGACCCAAAAAGATCTCGCTCTCGCCCCGGGCATATGAATCAGCGGTATCAAAATAATTAATTCCGTGATCGAGTGCCTTTCTTATTATAGCTTCGCTCTCGTCAAATGAGTTCCTGCCCCATGAGCTCAGCATGAGCGTTCCAACGCATATTTGACTCACACGTAGGCCGGATGCCCCCAAAACTCTATACTTCATTTTTATTTCTCGAACGCTAAAAGCGCTTCCGCAAAGGCGGGTGCTTGATTATATATAAAATAATGTCCTCCCTTCATCATTTTCACCTCAACCTTTGTCGCCGAAAATTTAGCCCAATGCTCAAGGAAGTCCGGACGCGTCATCCCGTCATCCTCGCCGGCGAGAACCAGGATCGGAGTTGAGATAGAAGAATCATTAGGGCGATATCCGTGCACAATCCTTTGGTCTTCTCTTATTATTGTCAGAAATTGCGCTGCCATAGCGAAACTAAGACCTGGTGGAACTCCTCCCACTGCTCGCAATTCATCAAAGAATTCCCGATCCGGCAGGTTAGCAACACGCAGCCCCCAATCGGTTTGATACCCGGGCGCGTTTCGTCCGGAAACAATCAGCGCGTCGGGCAAGGGCCGCCCGCTACGCTCGAGCGCTTTGACAGCTTCAAATGCAAGGAGTGCGCCCATACAGTGGCCATGCAACAAGAATCGAGCACCGATCTCAAAAGGTAACTGTTGTAGCGTGCTATCCACACAAGATTCGAGATCCTTGGAAAAGGGCTCACCAGCTCGCAGACCTCTTCCCGGTAGCTCAACGGGTCGAACGATCGCCACCTTTTCGGGGAATTCTCGAGAGAACGCCTTGAAGTTCGCTGCGGAACCTCCCGCATGGGGAAATGAATACATTACGGTCATACCAACCTCCCCTGAAGTCATTTCCGGAATTCCACAGAATCGACCTGCACAATATTCTTGGGAACTTCGAATCTCTGGAGTCGTTCTCGAAGGAATTTCTTTATAATCTCGACAGAAACGTCCGCAGTCTGCCTGAACTGCAATGATAAGGCGAGAGATCCATCTCCGTCTACATACGCCCTCGCATGGTGAACATCCGGGTGTTCCTCGGCGATGCGACTGACGCTTTTGATGTTTACTTTTTCGCCCTGGATAATCACGAAGTCTCGCAGACGGCCTTGATAAGTGAGGTACCCTTCCCTATCACACGTGAAGAGATCGCCGGTCCTAAGCCAGCCATCGGGATCCAAGGGATGCTTTCCGGCTCCCCCAACCTTACGCAATAGTGCGGTCGGCGTCCTCAGCATCAATTCTCCCGCTTTAGCGCCAGCCCTCGCTTCAATTCGTGTTTCTATGCCGGGAAACACTCTACCAACAGAGCCTAATTTTGCGTCAGGCTCCTCATGGGCCGCGAGTGTGGACACTCTAGGACCAGCCTCAGTTAGACCGTAGGTAAAATATATCTCGTCTGCCGCGCCCGAATATTTTAAGGTCCGCGCGTCGTTGACGCTCAATTGATCTCCGCCAACACTTATGACACGAAGGCGAGGAATATTATTAATGTATGGCAATATTCCCCTTACGAGGGTTGGCGTAATGGCGGAAACACTGATGCGTTTATCGGTGATCCGCGCGAAAAAATGCTCATTGGCAAACGGCGGACCATCTATTATCAGTTGACAGCCGCAGATCATCGAACCGATCGCCTGCGCTACCAGAGCGAATGAATAATACATCGGTAGCACAACTAATTGGCGATCAGTAGACCGGATTCCCAGCGCTTGGTTATGCAAGGCAGCGTTAGCGATCAATGAATCGACGCGGTGAACGCACGCGCTATCAACCCCTGACGTTCCTGACGTCAAAATCAGCACCTCATGTGGCGAATACCGTGGTCTAACACCATGGAACCTGACAAACCGAAACGTGCCGACAGCCGTGAAGTCGGATGCATCGTATAACGACGGATTTATTTTTACCCCGACTACGCCAGCCAGGCCAAACTCATGGCGGAGTCGATTTATTCGGGGCGATCTCGCACTTGGGGAGATAGCAACGGGGACCAATCCATTCGAAAGAATGGCCAGCCAATGCTGAAGAAACTCAAGCCCGTTCGGTGCCAATATAAGTATTGCGGATCCGGGTTGAAGACCCAAGCGACCATATTCCTCCGCTAAGGACTTATATGTCACGATTGGTGTTGTTCCCCCCAGGCAGTGGCGCTCGAATTCGGCGGCTCCGTCAAAGAGTTGCGTCACGTCAGCCATCATGAACGCCCCGTTAGGACGAAGTTTATATTATTACTTGTTTTTTCTTCAAATTTCTCGGTTTTTTTGATGATTACCCCCCTCAATACGTCATTTAGATCCCGATTTTTCTCGTGAGCCACGAGTATTACCTGGGCCACACCATTCTGTTCTATCCAGTATTTCAGAACGGGCAACACGACTGCGACCGCCCGCTCAGGGGACATCGTTAGGACTAGTGACGGCCCTCGCAATTTATATTCGATGGCAGTTAGTCCCGCAATAATTCCAGGGTTTGCGCCGGCGAACCTCAGAGGTGATATCTTTCCGTTTTTACTGCTGTCGGACAGCAACCTCATGGTCGAAAGGCTGCACACGTCGCTGATTGCCAGAAGACCAACATTCGCGCGTTCGACGTCGCCTAATTCCTCGATTATTGTAGAGGCGAAGTCAAGGACGGCCCACGCAACGGGATCCGCGTACATCGACGGCCTATTTCGTGCCCGACTTTCGGTGTATATCGCTGACTTTACGCTTTTCATCGCTCTTCCCATTTCCCAAGCAATGCGGTGTTGAACCCTCCGAAACCGAGAGTGACGCTAAGCCCGATAGACGAGGAAGTGGGCGCTGATGCCACGAGAGGTAGGTACTCGCTAACTTCCTCGATTGGTACGGTGAGTCCGACCGATGGAGGAACCGAGCGACGTCTTAGTACGTCCACGAGAATTATAAATTCAAGTAGTCCACATGCACCCAACGAATGTCCTAATGCGCCCTTCGTGCCATACAGTTTTATGTTTGAATGTTTGGGGAAGATCTTGCCTATGACTTTCGACTCTACCAAGTCATTCAAATGGGTCGAGGTACCGTGGGCAAGATACACAGAGACATCATTAATCTCAGTACTGGCGGCCATAAGAGCTCGGCGTATCGCCAATTCAACGCTCTCGCCAGATTGGTCGGGCGCGGTCAGTCCAGCAGCGTCGTTAGACGCACCGTATCCGAGCAGCACGCCACAACTATTTTTGCAGAGGGACAACGGCCGCAGAACTACCGCAGCCGCAGCATCTCCAACAATCATTCCGTTCCGCTCTATGTCAAACGGCTTTGGCGTCGTATCAGTCATCGTGCCCAAGCCGGAATGCGCTAGACGTTTTGCAATCGTTACGATATCGACGGCGACGACCACGACCGCATCGTATTGCCCGCCAGCCAAGAGTGCGCTAGCGATTCCAAGGGCGTCAGACCCCGCTGAACACGCAGTACCCACTACGACTGGAGCAACCAACCCGCCGAGCATCTTCACACAGTCTTCTGCCCAACTGGACATCGTGTCGTGTCCAGGCTCATCGAGAAGATGCCCATAGCTCGTGGCAAACACGTAACCTGTCTTCGGATCGCACGGATCTATTCCTGCGCGACTTATGGCGCGTTGCCCGACCAGTTTACCAAGTTGGCGCTGCCATTCGGAAAGCGTGGCGTCGTTCCGAGCTACCGACGAAATGATTCCGGCGCGATCATTTCGTAACGGGAATGGTGACTCCAGTCTGGAAATGCCACACTGACCCGCAAAGAGTGCGGCGAGTGCGTCTTCATCATTACCCAAAGGCGTGGCAATCGACCACGCAGCGACTCCAGCCGTGACCGTCATGACAGAATATTTCCTACTAAGTTCTGAGACGTTCGATCAAAGATGTGAGTGATCGTATCGTTCCAAAATTTTCAGGGGTGAAATCAGCATCCTCGATATTGATATTGTACTCTTTCTCGACCTGATCCTTGAGCTCAACAAATCCTAAGGAGTCGACTCCAAGAACATCGCGCATCGAGTCATCGACTTGGATTTCGTGTACGGGGACTTCGACATATACGTCGCTCACCAAGATTTCCTTGATTCTTTGCTCAATTCCCATCGCCATTCTCCGCAAACATGTTGCACCAACCGACGCCGCGACTGTGGTAAGACTACGCCGGGACGGAAGGACCGACCATTCAGTATCTTCACCGTGGGAATATGACGTAGGGCGCATTTAGGATGCAAGAAAATTTCGGTTTTTTTTTGCGGGTGGCCATCGGGTATGTATTTATTGAGAGCCTAGGCTCAGGCCCCTTTACGGGATGATTTTGGTGTGATTCGAAGGTGTCTGGAGGATGATCTGGATGCCTACGTTGCCGATGCTGTCTGCTGCCCAGATGCGCCGCCTGCGACCGCATTTTCCGGTGTCGCGCGGGTTGCAGCGCGTCGATGATCGGCGGGTAATCAGCGGGATAATCTACGTGATCCGCTATGGCTTGCAGTGGAAGGACGCCCCCTCGGGCCACGGACCGCCCAAGACCCTCTATAACCGCTTCATGCGCTGGAGCCGGTTGGGGGTGTTCGCCAGGATCTTCGCGGCCCTGGCCGTCCAACCCGGTGTCCCGGACGAGTTGATGATCGACAGCACGCATCTCAAGGCCCACCGCACGGCGGCGAGCCTGCTTAAAAAGGGGATGCTCCGCGTCGGATCGGACGCACGCGCGGCGGACTGAACTCGAAGCTGCACACCGTGTGCGACGGACACGGACGGCCCGTGGTGATGCTGCTGTCCGAGGGGCAGATGAGCGATCACAAGGGCGCGGCGCTGCTGCTCCAAACCCTTCCAGCCGCCCCACATCTGATCGGCGATCGCGGCTATGACAGCGCCCGCTTCCGACAGGCTCTGGCTGATCGGGGCATCACCGCGTGCATCCCCTCATCGAGAAGCCGCAAGATCGCGATCCCGCACGACAAGGCCCGCTATCGCCGGAGGCATAAGGTCGAGAACATGTTCGGGCGCCTCAAAGACTGGCGTCGCATCGCCAATGCGCTATGACCGCTGCGCCCATACCTTCTTCTCGGCCATCTGCCTCGCCGCTACCGTCACCTTTTGGCTCCGATACAGAGTCCTGACCCTAGTCTGTACGGATTGTTCGTTCTTTCGCGGCAGCATCGGGCTTTCCATTCCCCACTCGTAATCACGCGACGAGGCAAATATGCCGCTTATACTGGCCGCTCGACCGGAACTTCTTGCACGGGTAGCCCTGCCGTTTGGACCGGAGGAGCTTGGATCTGACGGCACCGGAATGTGCAAGGCTCCGTAGGAGGTGGCCTTTGCCGCAGCGTCACATTGCGAGGCCGGCATTTGGTTTTCGAGAAAATGCCCAGCTTACGGACAATGAATCTCCGACGACACCCAAGAGAGCCCGGCCAATATGCTTTTCGATCGTCGGGCTCCACAGCACGAGTTGAAAGCCAAGTCCATTATCAATCATGGCGAAGCGTCCCGAAGCCAGGACCATTCGCCGCCGATAAACACCCGCGACATTGTCTCCCGGCGCGATCGGCTCATACGTCTTGGCTTCCTGCCGGGCCAGCTTCTCGCCGACTTCCCGGACCTCTCGGTCCCGAAGCGCGGAGATTAGGGCACGCTCGAACACCACCCGCGCCCCTTCTCGGCGCGCCAGTCGCTCACGCACTAGATGGTTCGCACGTCGAGAAAGCGCGTCTCGCACCTCTCCCCCGAACCCGCTGTCGCCAAGATCGATGGGCTCTTTCGCGACGGCCAGGCGATCCAGCCACGTCGCCCCATTCGCTGATACCTGCTGCTCCAATGTGAAATCCGAGCGGACGGCCAGCGCGACCCGACTTCGGCCCTTTGCGTCCTCGAATCGGCGCAGTTCGACGATCGCCCCCATCCGCGCGTCCGTGGTGGCCTCCAAGCTTGGCAGATGGACATGGTGCGTGCGCCCGTCGACGCCGTCGACCACTGCGAAGGCCGTGCCCTTCAACTCGTCATCGAGCCCACGGCCAACCAGCTTACCGATGACAGGATGTCCGGCTTCCTCACCGGCCAGCACCCATGAGGATAGGGGCCGCTCGACACCCTGTTCAGTAAGACCACGGTGAATCCGTTTGATGATGTCGTTGCGCTGCCCCATTTCGCGCAGCGCGGCTTCGGCATGCTCCTCCAGTGTCCAGCGACCTGGCTCGATCTGCTGAGCCAGTCCCAAGCCTTCAAGGCGACGGAGACGTCCGACCTTGAGCACTTCGAACGCGTCGGGGCGACGATCCGGCGCGGGACGTATGTCGATGACCCCGTGGCCATCCGCATCGCGCTGGAGCTGCCGGTCGAGCTGCGTCCAGCGATCGGCCTCGACCTGGCGCTCGACGGCACGCCGAATCTCGATGTCGTTGCGCACCCCAAGCTCTCGGGTGACGAGTTCCTGCGCGCGACCGCGCAGCCCTTCCCGGATGTAATCACGCGAGATCACCAGGTCCCCACCATCCTGCGCTTTGCCGCGCACGATGACATGGATATGGGGATGTTCCGTGTTCCAGTGATCGACGGCCGCCCAGTCGAGCTTCGTGCCGAGATCATGCTCGGCCTGCACCATGAGATCGCGCGTGAAGCGCTTCAGGTCCGCCATTTCCACCGCATCATCAGGCGAGACAATGAAGCGAAAATGGTGACGATCATCGACGCAGCGCTCGGCGAAAGCTTTGGGATCGACCTCGTCCTGCTCCGGGCCGAACAGCTTCGCTTTCTCACCGTCCTTCGTGACGCCCTCGCGGCGCAGATAACGCAGATGCGGGGTCAGCGGTGCGGCGCGTGGTCCATGCTTCACCACGCGGGCCTTCATCACCACGCCACGCGAGCGGCTGGTGAGCAAGCGGTTGGCATGCACGCTCGCGACACGGCCACGCCCAAAGGTCGAACGGCCACCGCCGCCATGCCCCTGCCCTCCGCGTCCCATGCCTCCGGCACGCTGGGTTGCGGCCAGGGCCTGCGCGATGAAGGGGCGCGCCCGCTGAGCGCGGGGTAAACGGATGCGTCCGGGCCGAACCCGGAAATCATCGTCTTTTGTCATGGGAATGCCCGCGATGTGCGCGAAATGGCGGGAAACCACCAGAAACAAGAGGTGGCAGGCTTCAAAATCCGACGCACCTCGCAGAGGGCTCGAGAAATCCGCAGAAATCCGCCACAAAACCACCCCCAACCGTGCCGCACCTCGCGGCTTTTATCCTGCCTATACGCCTATACGCGCCCCCCTTCCCCTGCGTCCCCTTGCGCCCACCTGACACCGAGCCAGGCGGCACGACGGCGAGCCGCACTGTGGGCCCGTTCATGGTTCGTGCCTCCAGCCGGCGGGAGCGAAGAGTCCCCACGGCTGCCCCGGGGCCAGACCGTCCCTCGCCATAGCCACACCGCTTATGACGGAATGTGCGGGGCCAACGAAAAGGCTATCGGCGGTCGCGCGAGAAACCGGAGAGGTGTCCGACAACCGACGAAGAACGGCCGGGACGGTGTCCCCCACCATCAGCCGTAAGACGGACGCGACATAGGCCCGCGTCTCATCGGGCAGCGGACGGCCCGTCGCCAGATGGTCGTCATAGCGTCCAGGGCCGGCGTTATACGCAGCCAGAAACCCGACATCGCCGTAGCGGTCGTGCAGCCAGCGGAGATAGGCGGCGCCGGCGACGATGTTGTCATGCGGGTCGAACGGATCAGCGCCGAGATTGAGGTCATGACGCAGTCCCTGCCAGGTGCCGGGCATGATCTGCATCAGGCCCATAGCGCCCGCCGACGACACGGCATGCCGATCGCCCGCGCTCTCGGCGCGCAGCACAGCCTCTATCCACGACGGCGGGATAGCGGCCTCCCGGGCGGCCTCCCGCACCAGCGTGTCGAGGTCCTGCGCGTGTCCCGGCACGGGCGCGAGCGCCAGCGCGAGCCCGATCCGGGCGGTCGCCAGGGCACCACGGCAACGGATTGACCTCCCCGTCATCACAGATCGTCCGGCATGAACACATCCATCGGCGGGTCGTCCGAGCGACGTTTGGGCGGCGCGACCGGAACCTGCGGCAGGGCGAATTTCCGGCACCACGACTCCCATGCCCGCATCACCGCCCCGGTGCCGGGGTAGAGATCGTCCAGTTCGTCGTCCGGACGAGCGCCGAGCATCTCGAACGCCCAGTGACACACGGCTTCGGGCTTGGCTCCGGTCAGCCCCCGGCGTAACGTGATGCTCTCTTGGATCCAATCACGCATGACCAGACGGCGGCTGACGACAGGGCGACGCGCCGCCTTGACGATGACCGGCTCCCACGCATAGGCGACCGGGACATTGCGCTTGAAGGCGGCGAAGCCCTTGACCCAAACCATCCAGCGCGCGCCCGTGGCCTCTACCAGCGGCGCGAGCGTCGCGATCGATGCCGGGGTCGCGGCGGCGTGCAATACCCAGCCGTCATAGGTCGCGTCGAGATGCCGGATCAGCACCGCGTGATCGACCTCGCCCGCATAGTCCGGCTGTCCGCGATAGAGGTGAGCGCAGTTCACGTAAGGCGGGTCGGCATAGCCGAGCCGGAGACGAGCGAGCGTCATTCCCGGCCCCCCTGACGCTTCGCGACGCGCGACCAGACGAGGTTCCAGACACGGCCACCACGCCCGGCCTGAAACAGCGTGGCGCGGATCGGCTGGGCGAGTGACGGATCGTCCAGCAGCACCGAGACATACTCGCCGGCGTGTTCCCCGGTGCGGGTCCAGCCCGCGCCGACCTCGGGAGCCTCGGCGCCGTCACCGAGATGGATGCGATAGTCGGGCGCGTTCTCTGCGTCCGTGTTCTCGGCGCGCGCGAAGGTCAGTTCCACGTCGAGGGCGAGTGTGCGCAGACGGCCGGCAAAGCCGTTCGCCGTGCGCGTGAAGAAACCGATCTGACTCATGGGAGGAGAACCTTTCGGTCGAGGATGGAGAGGATTACGAGCAGGGCCATGACGTCACTCCAGCGGCGGCTCGGCTGGCCGCGTGAGTGCCGGGCGTGCGACCAGTAGCCGCGGACACGGCAACGCGTGCGACAGCGGGACCGGCAAATCCGGAAGCGGTTCGAAACGCGGGGGCGGCGGTTCGGCGTCGCCCGTCCGGAGATAGACGGGGGTGGCGCGGCCGATCACCGCGTTCAACGGCAGAACGCCGAAATAACGCCCGTCGAGGCTGGTCGGGACAGACGGGTTCATGACGAACACCTGTCCCGGGCCGAGGCGGACGCATCCTTGCCAGACGGGCAACGGACGGCCGCGATGATCGACGGACCTGGCGTCGCCGGCCGCCTTGCCATCGACGGTGATATGCAGGCCGAGGCGGCAGACGGTCTGACCGGCCAGCGCCGCCACCGGCTTGAGCAGCGGCACCCCGAAGGGCAGATAGCCGCGTGTGGCCAGCAGCGTCGCATCGCGCTCGGGCAGATGCAGCGCCACCACATCGCCGACGCGCAGTGCCGCAGTAGGCGTCACGCGATACAGCCCCACCGGCACGCTGGCAGTGGCATTCCATACCCAGCGTGGACTGGGCGAGACGCCGGTCGTAGCCAGTGTTGTGAGTGCGGCGACATAGGTGGTGAAGAACCAGGCTCGGCGGGTCATGACGCGGCCCTCCGCCAGAGCCACGCCTCGTGTCGGGCACGGCCGTAGGGCGGCGCGGGCCGGTTGGCCCGCAACCGCGCGTCGAGTTCGCGCCAGTAATCCGGACACGCGGCGCGCGGATCGAGCCCCTGCCGCTCGATGCGGCTGATCGTGTCGAGCACGGCGCGGACTGGCGCGTAACCAGTCTGGCGCAACAGGCCGGTCGCCGTGCCGCTGACCCACGGCAGGACAATGCGCCGGTGTGACAGCACCACGTGAATGATATCGATCGACACCGTGACGGCGCCGGTGTCGCTGGCAAGCCAGCGCATCAGCGCGAAGACGTCACCCGTGGCGAAACCGACGCGGCGTCGGTGGCGGTCGATCCTGACACTGGTTTCGGGGCTGCCGAAGCGCAGCCAGTGCTCAATGCGGGTCTCGATCCAGATCAGATCGAGCTGCGCGCCGACGGGGGAGCGAAGATCGTTCATGACGGCTCTCCGGCGGGAAAGGGAAGGATGGCGGCGAGGCTGTCGCGAGCGCGTTGGGCCATGTCCGGGTCGATCTTGCAGCCGACATAGCGGCGGCCGGCCAGCCAACAGGCGACGCCGGCGGCAGCCGAGCCGGCGAACCAGTCGCCGACGAGGCCGTTCGGGGGACAGCTCGCGCGCACCGGCAGGTCGAGCAGCGCCACCGGCTTTTCGGTGGGATGGATGGCGCGGCCATGGACGTTGCGGAAGCGCTGCACCGAGCGCGCAAGGCGCGAGCCGCCGTCGAGGCTGCGATAGGTGCCCGACGCGATGGCGCCGGTATGCAGCGGGCGGCGCTTGCGGCGCACAACCCGCACCCGGGCATCATCCGTGGTCGCGACTTCCTGGTAGACAGACTGCCAGCGGACCGAAGCGGGACTGAACTGCACGACCAGTTCATGGAGGTGCCGGAGCCGGTCGGCGTGGAACACGCTGCCGTTCTGCTTCTCCCAGACAATCTCCTGGACGTGCCAGAGACGGGCCACGCGGAACGTCATCTCCGTTGCCATGACGCTGCGCAGGGAGCCGAAGACCCAGAGCGAGCCCGAAGGCGTCAGCGCCTTTACCGCCAGAGCCATCCAACCGTCGACACGCCGGTTCCAGGAGAGCGACGTCTCACCATAAGGCGGATCGGCGAGGATCAGGTCGTACGGGCCGTGCATCGGCATGAGGTTGCGGCAATCGCTGCGAAGGAGCGTCATGGCCGCGCCTCGTCGCTGGCCGTCGCAGCCGGAAAACCAACGCGTCCGTCGCGAAGCAAGAGGCGGCCAGTCGCATCATTGGGGGGCTCATCCTCGTATTGGGGAGCCAATTTATGCATGTGCGGCCCCGTTCTCGTTTTTGAGGGCCAGCCGCAGCGGCGCACTGGTCCGCGCGCGGTACGCCTGTACAAAGAGTCCTTCTTTAGATTCTTTAGAAAGAGACGATTTATCATTGTTTTCCAGTCCATTATCCATGTTTTTCGCATGTGATAGGCGTGGATTCGGCGGTCGATAGGCGAGTCGACCCGAAATTATTGACAGGGGTATCCACAGAGTTATCCCCGGGACGGTCGACGATCGGCCGAAAGCGGACCCGTTCCGGCCATTGCAGGTCGGACAGTTCGACGCGATAGCCGGGAAGCGCGCCGTTCTGGGCGACGCGCCGGAGAAAAGCGACGAAAGCGGCGAGGCTCTGTCCCGCGCCCGTCTTGCGGTGTAGGTGGGCGACCTCGAAGATCCAGCCGTCCCGCTGCCGTCCGGCATGGCGCCGCGCGATCAGGTAGAGCAGGCGCTCGAGACCGCTCGTCAGGGTGAAATAGGCCGGGTCGAGGGCGAGTACGGCCCGTGGCGTGAGGATCGCGTCACGCAGCCAGGCGCCGAGACGGATCTGAACGACGCCCCCGGTGATCCGCCAATCCTCGATCCACGGTGCGCCCGCCTGCTCGTCGGTCCAAGGTGACGGGCTGATGACGACGCGCGTCCGGCTCAGGCGCTCGAGACCGTCAGGCAGACGCTCGTAATAGCCACCGGAAACCTCCCGACCGGGGAAGCCGAGGATTTCGTATCGCGTGGCCTGTAGGACTTCCGGGACAGACGCACTGCATCGCCGGGCCGCGATCATCGTCGAGGTCGCCCAGATCAGGATGTCGGCATCCCAGATGGTCGCAACCGCGAGCGGCGACGAAACGAGGACGTTCTGACCGCCCTGCGCGAAGCGCAGCGATGCCCGACGGCGACCTTTCCCCAGCGCGAAAAAGGCATTGGACATGAACAGGCATGGCATGCACGGGGTCATGACTGCCCCCTGCCACGCCGGGTCACGCCCGCACGCATGAGGATGTAGTTCTTGGAAAAGATCGACTTCGAAATGCCGTTCTCGACCCACTCCTTGAGATCGGCGACAGTATAGGTCACACGATTGCCGAGCTTGTGAAAGACGGGACCGCCGCCAATGACACGGTAGCGTTCGAGTGTTCTTGGCGAAATGCCGAGCCATTCGGCAGCCTGCGGTGTTCGCAGGTGCCGGGCCGGCCTCGGTTTGGATCTTTTCCTGACCATTATCATTCTCCGCTGAAGGCGGACGGGGCGTGGCGCCGCGTACCGATGCGGAGACTGGCGGAGAAAAACGCGGGGGGTGGTGGACGAAAACAAGGGGTGTCCCAAGGAATCGTCCACCCCCCTCGCTCACGGGGAGCGTTACGATACGCGGACGATCAGGCGGTTGGTCAGGGGACGCAATGCCGAGGCAAAACAAGACAGGGACGGAAATATTTTTAATACGGAATGAGTGCTGCGGACTGCGGCAACGGGCGACGACCGTACCGCAACAAGGCAAGATATTCCCCGCCGGCAAGATGTTCGGCGAGCGTCAGCAGACGTTCCACGCGCGCACGCTGGTGGGCATCCTTCCAGATCGAGCCGCCCAACGTCCTGACACCCGCGTCCGTAAGCGCGGCAATATCGCGCACGGTCGCGCCCGCGCGTCTGGCCGTCAACGCCTGCAAGGCATAAGCGAGACGCGTGATTCTGTAGCGCGTGGGGCGGAAGGTATTCGGTAGCGGTCCCACCACGCGCCCGTAAAGGCGCTCGAGAAGCCGGCGAAGATGATGAAAACGAACCCAGCACGCCTCGTCGAGCGGGATGACGACGGCGGCGCGCTTGTCGGCGTCGTCGGCGTCGTCGGCGACCCACAGGCGGATTGACCCCGTTCTGTCGCCGACGACCAGGTGCAGGCCGTCGTCGGCAAGCGCCGCGTTCAGCTGCGGCGTGAGCCGCAGCGGGAAGAACGGCGATGCCCTGTAGATTTCGGGCGCCGGGATAAGGGCGATAATTGCGGAGAGAACGTCCTGCGCCCACAATGCGGGCACCGACCAGGCCGGTATGACGGGGTCAATAGGGAAATCGCAATCCCCACGGTCGCGCGAATGTCGCGAGATCTCGTTGCCGCGCTGCCGCGTCCGTCACATGATGGCTCATCAGCGCCTGATAACCACGGACATAATGATCGTTGAGTGACAGGAACTCCTGCGCGAATTCTGGAAGATCGAGCGAAAGCGCCCTGTCGAGAAACCCGGGCGCATACCAGTCAAGGCGTGTGTCCATCGTGTCTATGCCTCCAGCTGTTTATATCGTTAGGCCGATTGCTCCGACGTCAGGCGGGCGAATGATGCGGAGCTAACGGCCGCCGCGCCAATGACCGCCAGGATGTGCTGCCAGATCGAAGACGGAACGCCCATTTCGGCGATTCCGAGGGTGGTGGAATATCCCGCGATGACGGCCGGAACGCAAAACGCAAGGATAATTCCCAGCCTGACGATGGAATGTCGGCTCGCCGTCAGTTCCACGCGGAACAGCCAGAGTACTAGGCTGCCGGCCGCAATACCGATAACGACAGCCGCAAACCCTGCGCCCATGCGATATGTCCATAAGAAAACGATCAGTCCGGCCATCGTGGACACAACAATGGAGACAGGCGCAAAGAAGACCCAGCAGAGCAGTCCGATCCCCACGGCCCACGACATGAGCCCGAGCGCGATCATCGCCACCTCCGGCAAACAGAACGGTAAATTATTATACGTACTAGTCTGTATTAAATCCAGAAAAAAGCATCCACCGTTCTATGGACGGCTCGAAATACCTCTTGTTACATAGCCGCACGGAAGGCTTCCTGCCAAACCGGCAGGAAGCCGCCGGGCGGCGCGGGGCTCATTCCTCCGAACGAGCCCGCACCGCCGCCAACTCCGCCAGAGCGGATTCGAGCTCGCGCTCGATTTGCGCGCGCTCGCGGCGACTGATTCCGTAGCTGGTCAGTTCGGCGCGCAGCATCTGGATCTGGTCATTCAGCGTGGTCATCGTCCTGCTCCTGTCGTTTGTCGAAGACAGGACGCCGCCCTCATGCCCACGGGAACCGAGTCAATGATCGCCGAAGGCGACCGCGCAGCGGCGCGCGGGGGAGCCGATTTTGGTCGAGACGGCCGCCAGGCCGGCGCGGGCAAAATTGGGGGGACCGCGCGTCTTGAGGCGGTTTCCGTGGGCATGGTACGATGGGAAGACTGAGGGAAAGCCTCTTCTTTTTCTCTTGCCGCGGCATGGCATGACGGCGCACCGTCGCGTTCGACACCGGTAGTACGGCGCCGAAGCCCCGCCCGGTGGATCCGGGCGGGGTGCTGGTGGGACGCTCAGTCCCCGTTGCGGCCGGTGCGGGGGCGGGTCCAGATCAGGCTGTACCCCTCGCCGTCTTCATCGGCGAACAGGTTGGCGAAGATCGGGGCGGCGAAGGACGGGTCATCCAGCTTCAGGCTCAGGTAGCTGCGGCCCTCGGTGGAGCGCTTCTGCCAGCACGCGCCCAATTCCACCCTGCCCAGATAGACGCGGAAGTTCGGGGCGTTGTCGTTGGTCCGGTTGGTTTCGGGCACCAGACGGACGTTGCGGACCTGGAGCGCCAGGGTGACGATCTCGCCTTCGAAACCCTCGCCCGTCTTCCTGAAGGAACCGATGTTAGCCATTGTCGTATCTCCTTGCTGCATCGGGCCGCGACCACCGTGGCCTCGATGGCGATCGTTCAGCCGAAGGCGACCGGCCAAGCGCCTGCTTGCAGGCCGAAGCGCAGCGCAGGGCGGCAGGGCCGGAACTTTCTTGTTTCGCGAGGAATGACGGCGCCCTCGGGGTCCCCATGCGGCCTGCCGCATGGGGTGGGGGTCTGGCAGGGGAAGAAAGTTACGGAACGCCGTCGCGACAACCGGACGAGGCGCAGCCGGCCTTCGGCTAGATCAGCCATCTGTCAGAGGCCATGGTGTGCGGCTCCATCAGCCTTGGAGATCCCTGGCGACATCACACGGTCCAGACGCTGGCACGGGTGTCATGAGCAGATAGCTTCGCCGACCCACGGCCCTTCACCTTTGTCCTGCTGCCCGGCATTGACGCCGGAGCCGATCATGACGCGCCGTTTCGCCGCCGTCCTATGATCGCAAGGACAGTTGGGCGCCCGCGTCGCGCCGCCTGCCGCCGGGCCGCTGGCCAGTGCCGCAGGATCGATCCGCCTCCGCCTGCCGCGATATTCTCACCGCCGTTCATCGATGAAACAGGCGCCGGGAGTACTCCACTGCGCCCGCCCCCGCACCGGACGCAGACAGGACCGAGCGGCCTCCGTGCCCTTGCGGATTCATCAGGCGGGGCTTCGGCGCGTGCCCGCTCCGCCCGGGGCGGGCGGACTCTCGACCGCATGACCCCCACTGGACAGGGCATTGGATAATGACCATATTGATCATATCAACCGTTATGGTCCGAGGGCAGCGATGATCACCGAAGTCAACGCCGTGACGTTCCGGCAGAACCTGGGCGACATGCTTGCCCAGGTGCAGTACCGCAATGACAGCATCGTCATCAACAAGGATGGAAAGCCCGTCGCCGCCTTGGTGGACGCGGAGCTGTTCGGCCGCATCCGGCGCATGCAGGAGCGTTTCGACGCCCTGAGCAGCCGGGTGGCCGAGGCCTATGCGACCGTTCCCGTGGAAGAGGGTCTCGCGGAGATCGATGCGGCCGTTGCGGCTGTGCGCAAGACGCGCTGATGGTCAGGTTGCGTGTCGTCCTCGACACCAATGTCCTGGTCTCCGGCCTCGCCTATCCCGGCAGCGTTCCGGGGCGGATCGTCGCCACATGGCGTCAGGGCGGTCTGGATGTCGCGCTGTCGCATCATATTCTTGACGAAATGGCGCGGGTTCTTCCCCGCCTGCCGCGGATCACGCTGACAGCGGCCGAAATCCGCGATCTCGCCGACAGTTTCATGTTCATGGCCGACATGGTCGAACCCGCCGGAACGCTGGACGGCGATCTGCGCGATCCGGCGGATCAACCGGTCCTGCTGACGCTGCTGGCGTCAGGGGCGCATTATCTGGTCACGGGCGACAAGGATCTGCTGGCCCTTGCCGAACGCTACCCGATCGTCACGCCGGCGGCGTTCTGGGCACGGCACGGATCCTGAACCGCCACGATCGAAAGGCGGCGCTCACGCGCCACCTCCGAACTGCAGGACCGGGATGCCAAGCTTCTTCGCCTTATCGGCGAGATTCTCCTGGATGCCGGTGCCGGGGAAGACGATGACGCCGATCGGCATGACGTCCAGCATCACGTCGTTCCGCCGAAAAGGGGCGGCCTTGCGATGCTTCGTCCAGTCCGGCTTGAAGGCGATCTGCACGATCTCACGATGATCGGCCCAGCGCGAGGCGATGAACTCGGCCCCCTTGGGCGACCCGCCATGCAGCAGCACCATGTCGGGATGCTTGGCGCGGACCTTGTCGAGCCGATCCCAGATCAGGACATGGTCGTCGAAGTCGAGGCCGCCGGTCACGACGACCTTGGGGCCGGGCGGCACCAGCAATTCCCCCTCGGCCTTGCGGCGAGCGTTCAGGAAGTCGCGGCTGTCGATCATCGATCGCCGTCATGGTGCAGCGCGAGACCAGCGAGCCGGTCTTCGGACGCCAGGCGCTCATGGTGAGACGCTCGAACTGGCTCTGCGCCTCGTCGCGGAAGATCTCGTAGGCGTTCCGGCGTTCGATCAGGGTCAGCCCCTGCGCGATCAGGCGCTCCAGTTCCACCGAATGGATTTCGCTGCCGTCCTGCTCCTGTTGCCCGCGCTTCTGCGCCACCTCGTTGCGATCAAGCTCGCGTTCGACCTGGCCGACCATGCGGTGGAAGACGTTGACGGTGGACCAGAGAAGCTCCTCAAGATCAGGCTCCAGCCGCGTCTCGGTGAGGGTGGCGGCGATGGCGTCGAAAATATCCGCCACCGCCCCGCCGATGCGCTCCGCCTCGGGCAACGGCCTTGGGTCCGGCTCGTCGGCGAAGGGACGGTAGCCATACATCTGAAGTTCAGCCAGCACATGGGCGGTCGGGGATGCGGCGTGGTCGGGTTCGAAACCGTCGGTCGCGCGGGTCATGGGACTGTCCTCCGGGACACGGGCCGCGCCCATCGCGGCCTTTCCGGGGGCGGACAGCGGCAGACCAGGGCCGGGCCGGAACC
>NZ_JABXXP010000014.1 GCF_013376155.1 Nguyenibacter vanlangensis | reverse complement strand
CGCCGAGATCGCGTCCGAACCCCGCGTCCGCGCCCTGTTCGCCCGCGCCTCGGAACGCCGCGCCCGCCATGCGGCGTGGACCTTGCTGTTCTACGCGCTCTGGCACCAGATCCATTTGCGCGGCATATCGTCCGACGGGGACGTGTTCTCGGTGCTCGCCGCCTGACGGCGCCGGGCAGCGACGCGCCCGCCGGCACTCTGGAGGCAGCCTCATGCATTTCGACCTGATCATCCGCAACGGCGTCTGCGTGCTCCCCTGGGGCGAGGCGCGGACCGATATCGGTGTCACGGACGGCCGCATCGCCAGCCTGTCCGCCGGGATCGCCGACGATGCCGACCAGGTGATCGACGCTGCCGGCCTGCATGTCCTCCCCGGCCTGATCGACCCGCACGTGCACCTGCGCGATCCGGGCGACGCCACGGTCGAATCCATCCCCACCGGTACCCGCGCCGCGGCCCTGGGCGGGGTGACCACCGTCTTCGACATGCCCAACACCCAGCCCGCGATCACCGATGCCGACATGCTGCGCTGGAAGCAGGACTACGCCTCGCGCGAAAGCTGGGTCGATCTCGGCCTCTATGTCGGCGCGACGCGCGACAACACGCCCAGGCTGGGCGAATACGAGACATTCGCCGGCGTCTGCGCGATCAAGGTCTTCGCCGGCTCCTCGACCGGCAACCTGATGATCGAGGACGACGCGGGCATCCGCCGCGTGCTCGAACACGGCCACCGCCGCGTCGCCTTCCATTCCGAGGACGAATATCGCCTCCAGGACCGCAAGGCGATGTTCTCCGAGGGCATGCCCTATCGCATGCACGCCGCCTGGCGGGACGAGGAATGCGCCTTCCTCGGCACCAGGCGCATCGTCGCCCTGGCCCGCAGCACCGGCCGCCCGGTCCACATCCTGCATACCTCGACCGCCGAGGAACTGGCCTGGCTGCCGGCGCACCGCGACATCGCCACGATCGAGGTCCTGGTCAACCACCTGACCCAGATCGCCCCCGAATGCTACGACGCGCTGGGCCCGCTCGCGATCATGAACCCCCCCATCCGCGACCGCCGCCATTACGACGCGGCGTGGGAGGCCGTGCGCAACGGCACGGTCGACACGATCGGCTCGGACCACGCGCCGCACTCCCTGGCCGCCAAGGCCCGTCCCTGGCCCGCCACCCCCGCCGGCCTGACCGGGGTGCAGACCCTGGTGCCCGTCATGCTGGACCATGTCGGCGCCGGACGCCTCTCCCTCGGCCGCATGGTCGACCTCATGGCCGCCGGCCCTGCCCGGGTCTACGGCCTGCAGGCCAAGGGCCGCATCGCCCTGGGCTACGACGCCGATTTCACCCTGGTGGACCTCAAGGCCCGCCGCCGCATCACCAACGACTGGATCGCCACCCCCGCCGGCTGGACCCCCTTCGACGGCATGCAGGTCACCGGCTGGCCCCTCGCCACCATCGTCCGTGGCCACCCCGTGATGCGCGAAGACACGATTCTGGGCACCCCGATCGGCAAGCTCGCCCGCTTCGCGCCCTGAACACCATGATATCCCATAATCCCGGCCCGTCGTTGCCGCCACGCCACATCCCGGCTATGGTCCCGGCTTGATCGGGCGGCCGGGAACCGCCCCCATGGCGGAGAACGAGCAAGACGTGGCTGACGACATCTTCAGGGAAGTCGATGAGGGTTTGCGCGCGGACCGACTGCGCGCCCTTGCGCGCCGCTACGCCCTCGCGGCCGCGGCCGTCATCGGCGTGGCAGCCGCCGGCGTCGGCGCATGGCAATACCAGTCCTGGCAGCAGCGCCAGGCGGATCGCGCAGCCGCCGCGACCTACTTCGCCGCCCTGCGCACGGCTGACAGCAGCCACATCATGCCGGGCGAGACGACGTCCCTGACCCCCCAGCAGCATGATGCCCTGGCCCGTCTCGCCACACTCGACGGCGCCCCGGCCGGCCTGCGCACGATGGCACGGTTCCAGCGGGCAACCCTGCTGGTCTCCAGCGGCGACGCGGCCGGCGCCCTGAGACTGTGGAACGCGATCGCCGAGGATTCTGCCGCGGATCCGCTCCTGCGTTCCCTGGCCAGCCTGTTCTGGGTTCAGCACCAGATCGACCATGGCGACCCGGCCACCCTCCGCTCGCGCCTTGCGACGCTGGATGCCGAGGGCATGCCCTGGCGGGATTTCGCCATGGAAGCCGAGGCATTGCTGGACCTGCGCCAGGGGCACGCCGCCGATGCCCGCCGGCGCCTCGCGCAACTCAGCGCGGAAGCGGACATCCCCGAAGGGATGCGCAGCCGCGCGGGTGGATTGTTGCAGACGCTGAACGCCAATCCATTATAATCCGCCGCCTTCCCAAGCCCACGCAAGGGCGCCTTTGCAGCGCCCGTATAGAATTGGAATTGGATGCGCAGGCGCCGAGAACCGCCTTCGCTCCGCTCCCTCGCAGTGCAGGATAGACATGAACAAAGTTCTGACCCGCCGTCATGCGCTTCTGGGCGGATCGATATTGCCGTTTCTGGCGGGATGCAGCCTGTTCGAGGATGACGAGAAGCCTCTGTTGGCGGGCAAGCGCATAGACGTGCTGAGCACGGGTGCGGGACTGATGGTCGACCCCGACGACCACACGCCGATCGCCGTTCCCGCCCAGACAATGGTGGCCGAGTGGCCGCAACCCGGGCGTCTTCCCACCCATGAAGGCGTCAACCTGGCGTGGAGCGGCCATATGCGCCGCGAATGGTCACGGGATATCGGCGCCGGAGTGTCCGAGCCCGACTTCATGGCCTGGGCGGCTCTTGGTTCGAACGGGCGCGGCGTCTTGCAGGCGACGCCCATCGTCTCGAACGGCCGGATTTTCGTCGGCGACGCCCAGGGGGTCATTCGTGCGTATGAATGGCCGCGCATGCGTCAATTATGGAGTTTCACCCCCAAGCCCAAGAAAATGCAGTCCAGCAATCTGGGGGGCGGGTTCGGTGTCGCGGGCGATACCTTATATATCGTAGATGGCGTCGCGCAGACCCTGGCGGTGGACGTCGCGACCGGTCACGTCAAATGGCGCATCGATACCGGGACGCCGGGACGCTCGGCACCGACCATCGCCGATGGGCGCGTGTTTTTCGGAACGATCGATGAGCGACTGTTCGCCGTCGAGGCCGCGACGGGCAAAGTCCTATGGACATATACGGCGACGCCCGCCGATACCGTCATCTTCGGTCAGCCCGCGCCGGCCGTGGTCGGAGACGTGGTCATCGCGGGTTTCGGTTCGGGCGACCTTGTCGCCCTGCGGGCCGAAAGCGGCGAGACGGTCTGGAGCGATACGCTCGGCAGCACCAACGGCCAGGAATCGACGGTTGATTTTTCTTGCGTCCGCGGCATGCCGGTGGTCGTTGACGGTACGGTCTACGCGATCAGCGCGGGTTCCATCCTCGTTGCGATGGATCTGCGTTCGGGCCGGCGACTCTGGGAACGCGCCATCGCCGGGCAGAACAGCTTGCTGGTTGTCGATAACTGGCTCTATGTGCTGTCGCTCGATCAGCAACTGGCCTGTATCGACCGGGTGAATGGTCATGTTCGCTGGATCACCCAGTTGCGTCGTTATCGCCGTGTGGCGGCGCAGAAGGATGCCATAACATGGACCGGTCCAATCCTGGCGGGCGGCAAGTTGCTGTGTGTCAGTACCCTGCCGGAAACGGGTTATGTGACCGTGGATCCGACGACCGGTGCCATCGCGGCCATCGGTAGCCTGCCGGGGATTGTCACGGTGGCGCCGATTGTTGTTGATGGCCGGCTTCTGCTGATGACCGATGACGGTCATCTGCTTGCGTATAGTTAGGAGTTGCTGAGAACGGTGGCTAAGTCTCTTTCCACGTCGGCCGGGAACGATTTGCCGGTGGTGGTGATCGCTGGCCGCCCGAATGTCGGCAAATCGACCCTCTTCAACCGGTTGGTCGGGCGGCGCCAGGCCCTGGTTGCCGACACCCCGGGCGTGACGCGTGACCGCAAGGAAGCCCAGGCTACGCTGCGGGGGCGTCGTGTGCGGCTGATCGATACGGCGGGGTTGGAAGAAGCCGCGGCTGAAAGCCTGGCGGGGCGCATGCGGGCTTCGTCCGAACTGGCCGTCGCTCATGCCGACCTGGTCTTGTTCTGCGTGGATGCACGGGCCGGGATCACACCCGCCGATGAGCATTTTGCGGCGTGGCTGCGCCGGCAGGGGCGTCCCGTCCTGCTGATCGCCAACAAGGCGGAAGGGCGCGGCGGCGCTGCGACGGCCCTCGAAGCCTACGCCCTGGGACTGGGCTCCCCCCTCGCTGTTTCCGCCGAGCATGGTGAGGGCCTGGCAGATCTCATGGGGGAAATCGCGGACCGCCTGCCGCCCAAGGAAGAAGACGCGCCGGCCCCCGCCGCATCGGATGCCGCCGAACCGGACGAGGAAGATGAGCGGCCGCAAGGTCCTCTGCGCATGGCGATCGTCGGTCGTCCGAATGCCGGCAAATCGACCTTGCTGAATCGCCTTTTGGGCGAGGAACGGATGATCACCGGGCCCGAACCCGGCCTCACCCGGGATTCGATCTCGGTCCTGCTCCATGACGAACACGGGCCAATCCAGTTGGTCGACACGGCCGGTCTGCGCCGACGCGCCAGAATTGACGAGGCATTGGAAAAAATGTCCGTCTCGGCGTCGATCGAGGCGCTGAAAATGGCCGAAATCGTTGTCCTGGTGCTTGATGCCACGCTGGGCGTGCAAGAGCAGGATCTGCAGATCGCCCGTCTGATCGAACGCGAGGGGCGCTGCTGTGTCCTGGCGCTCAACAAATGGGATGCCGTCGATGACCGGGCTGCCGCCCGTCAGGCGATCGTTGACAGGATCGAGGCATCGCTCGCCCAGATGCGGGGCATTCCCGTCGTGTCCTTTTCGGCGCTGACCGGGGCGGGTGTGCAAAAGCTTCTGCCGGTCGTGCGGCGCGCCTATGCGATCTGGAACAAGCGCATCTCGACCGGCGAATTGAATCGCTGGTTTGAAATGATGCTGGAACGGCATAATCCGCCATTGGTGAATGGCCGGCGGCTGAAGCTGCGCTACATGACGCAGGCGAAGGCGCGGCCGCCGACTTTCGTTCTGTTCGGCACACGGGCCGAACAATTGCCCGAAGATTATCAACGCTATCTGGTCAATGGTCTTCGCGAGACATTCGACCTGCCGGGAACGCCAATTCGGCTGCAACTCCGTGGAACACGCAATCCCTATACCGAGGGATAGGGCTGCGCACTGATACCGGTCGAACGACGAAAGGCTTGTCCAAAGGACAAGCCTTTCGTCGTTGACGTCAGCTCAGTGGATGAACTGGGACAGCAACAGGCAAAAGACCAGTCCCAGCACGGCGATCAGCGTTTCGATGACGGACCAGGTCTTCATCGTCTGCCCAACGGACAGACCAAGATATTCCTTGATCTGCCAGAAGCCGGCATCGTTCATCGGGCCCAGGGCGACCGATCCGGCGCCGGTGACCAGCACCATCAGTTCCGGCGACGTGCCATGGCTCTGCAGCAGGATCGGTCCGACGATGCCCGACGCGGTGCTCATGGCCACGGTGGCGGATCCTGCGGCAACCCGAACGACGACAGCAAGCATCCACGCCAGCACAAGCAGGGGAACATGTGCGCCCAGGGCGAGATCGGTAATGGCCTTGGAAATCCCGCTATCGACCAGTTCACGGCCGAAGCCGCCGCCCGCACCGACCAGCAGCATGATCAGGGCTGTCGGGCCCAGACTTTCATTGGTAAAGCGCAAGATTGTCTCGCGAGAAAAACCACGCGCCAATCCAAGAACATAGAAGGACAGGATCGTTGCCAGGACCAGTGCGATGTCGGTATTGCCGACAAAATGCAGGATCGTATTCGGCAGGCTGCCGGGCGAGGCCACCACGTCGGCAACCGATCCGATCAGCATCAGCAGCACCGGCGAAAGGATGGTGAACACCGTAATCCCGAATGGCGGCATGTTTGCCGGAACATCTTTATTGGAAAATTGTTCGGCGAGAGGCGGCGGGCCCTCCAGACGCACACGTGGCGTAATATATTTCGCATAGATGGGGCCGGCCAGCGCTGCGATTGGCGTGCCAACGATGACGCCCCAGAAGATCGTTCGGCCCGTGTCGGCATGATAGGCCGCAAGTGCCAGCAATGTCGCCGGATGAGGCGGCACCATGGCATGCGTGACCGACAAGGCGGCGCCCATCGGCAACGCCAGGAGCAGCATGGGCGTTGATGTGCGGCGCGCCAGGGTAAAGACAAGAGGGATCAGCAGGACGAAGCCGACTTCGAAGAATACGGGCAATCCGATCAGCAGTCCGATGATCATCATCGCCCAACTCATTCGGCCCTTGCCGGCAACGCGCGTGATGGTCAACGCGATCTGGTCCGCCCCGCCGGATTCGGCCAGCATCTTGCCCAGCATGGTGCCCAGCGCGATGACGGTGGCAATGTGTCCCAACACGTGACCGGCCCCGGCCTCGAATGAGGCAACGGCCTTCTGTGGCGGCATGCCGGCGCCCAGTGCCAGAAGCAGGGACACCGTAAACAGCACGATGAACGGGTTGAATTTGTAGCGGCCGATCAGAAGAACGACGGCCACGATCGCCGTGGTGGCGAGCACAACTGCAAGGACTGATGACATGGAACCACGTCTGTAAAGATGAGAACACGCATCACTGCGTCATGTTCGCAGGTTGTCAATCGGGCCGCCGGTCACATCTCCGGTGAGATGAACGGTTCCTGACATTCGATATTTTTTGGCCACGGTATGACCGCGCACCCCCATATGCCTAGTCAGGCGCGGCGGTTTCGTTTCATAAGAAATTTCCCGGGCATCCGTGGCAGCGCCGCCTGGTCGCCCCCTGGGACGAAAACGGTCTGAAATAAACAGCGGCGCCAGGTTTGCGCCGTAAGAATGTGAGAACACCGGAGGAACGTCGTTATCATGTCTCTAGACCAGTCAGCCGGGCTTGTGCGGTCGGATGACGGCGTCGGCGCGGCGTCGTCGGCGCGCGCAATCGTCGTGGGCATTCTTGCGGCTCTGGCGGGGTTGATGTTCGGCCTGGACACTGGTGTCATCGCGGGTGCGCTGGGTTTCATCGGTGATGAATTCCATGCCGGTGCCCGCATGCAGGAATGGATCGTGTCGTCCATGATGGCGGCTGCGGCGCTCGGCTCCATGGCGGCCGGCCGCATCTCCTTCCATTTCGGCCGCCGGCGCGCCCTGTTGGGCGCATCCTTGCTGTTCCTCGCCGGATCCGTCGCCTGCGCGCTCGCGCCGTCGATTTCCGTGCTGATCGCCGGCCGCGTGCTGCTGGGGCTGGCGGTCGGGATCGCCGCCTTCGCCGCGCCTCTCTACATTTCCGAGATCACGGTCGAGGCCGTGCGTGGCGCGATGGTGTCCTTCTACCAGTTGATGGTCACGCTGGGGATTTTCCTCGCCTATGTGACGGACAGCTTGCTGTCCTACGGGGCGCATTGGCGTTGGATGCTGGGTCTGATGGCCGTGCCGGCTGCGCTCTTCTGCCTTGGCTGCGCCGTCCTTCCCGACAGTCCCCGTTGGCTGATGATGCGCGGCGATTCGAAGCGAGCCCGCCAGGTCATGCTGCACCTGCGGCGCGACCCGACCGAAGCTGATGCCGAAATCCGCGATATCGCCCAGGAACTCCGCAAGCCTGGTGGCAATGGGGGCGCCCTGTTCTGGACGAACGCGAATTTTCGCCGGTCCGTCATGCTGGGCGTGGCGCTGCAGATCATGCAGCAACTGACCGGTATCAATGTTCTGATGTATTACGCGCCGAAGATCTTCCAGGCGGCACATTTCGGCGTTTCCGCCTCGACATGGGCGACGGCCCTGCTCGGCCTGATCAACATGGCCTCGACCGGCTTCGCCATTGCGTTTATCGACCGGTGGGGACGGCGTCCTCTGCTTATCCTCAGTTGCGCGATCATGACCGCCGCGATGCTGGGCGCCGGGGGGCTGATGATGTTGGGCGGCGACTCGCTGGCGCAGCAGATCGGAATGGTCGCGGCCCTGCTGACCTTCGTGGCGGGATTCGCGATTGGTGCCGGGCCGCTGGTGTGGACGCTCTGTGCCGAAATTCAGCCGCTGCGTGGGCGCGATTTCGGCATTGCCTGCTCGACCTTCACCAACTGGGCGGCGAACTGGCTGATCAGCAACGTGTTCCTGACCATGATGGCGGCACTGGGCGAGGCGGTGACGTTCGGGCTGTTCGCCCTGATGAACGGTCTCTTCGTCATCATCACCCTTCTTTACGTACCCGAGACCCGTGGGGTCTCGCTCGAGGAAATCGAGGCCCGCCTGATGTCAGGCCGGCGATTGCGTGATCTGGGGCGGTGACGATGTGCCGTCTGTGAAATGCGACATCAAATGTCATCGATCAACATGCATCCATCTTTATTGTTTCTAGTCTCCCAACTCGGATGAAGGAGAAAGCGTCATGATCCTGAGGGAACATGAAATGATCGATATCCCGACCGGGTCCGGCCCGATGCGGCTGCATGTGCTGCGCCCGGCGGCGACGGGTCGCTTCCCGGGTGTCGTGCTGTTTTCCGAAATCTATCAGGTCACGGCGCCGATCCGCAGGCTAGCGGCAATGATCGCCGGCCTTGGCTACGTCGTGGCCGTGCCGGAAGTCTATCACGAGTACGAAGCCGCTGGCACCGTTCTCGCCTACGACCAGCCCGGGACGGATCGTGGCAACGCGCTCAAATACACCAAGCCGATCACGGCTTACGATGACGATGCCAGGGCGGCGATTGCGTGGCTGGCAGACCACCCGGCCTGTACCGGCCGGATCGGGACGATGGGGGTCTGTCTGGGTGGTCATCTGGCGTTGCGGGCCGCGATGAACGGCGCCGTGTCGGCTGCAGCCTGTTTCTATGCCACCGACATCCACTCTTCGACGCTGGGCGAGGGGCGGCAGGATGACACGCTGCGGCGGATCGGCGAAATTTCGGGCGAACTCCTGATGGTATGGGGGCGCCAGGATCCGCATGTTCCCTTCGCGGGTCGCCAGATGATCCGCGAAACCTTCGAGGCGGCGAACGCACGCTATGAATGGTACGAGGTAAACGGCCAGCACGCCTTCCTGCGTGACGAAGGCCTTCGGTACGACCCGGCCCTTTTTCTGCAATGCATGGCCTGGGTACGGTCCATGTTCGAGCGGACGTTGCGGCCCGGGTGAACACATCATGAAAATCGAGACAAAGCGTGTATTGGCCGAGGGCGAGGGATTGCATGGCCGCGCCCGCGTCATGGCGATGTTTGCTGTCGCCCTGTCCGTTCTGTTGTCGGTCCTGGACTACGCCATCGCAAACGTGGCCCTCCCGACGATCGCCCACGATATCCACGCCTCTCCGTCATCCTCGATCTGGGTCATCAACGCTTATCAGCTTGCCAGCGTGTCCACGTTGCTGCCGCTGGCATCGTTGGGCGCGCGTGTCGGGTTCTCGCGGCTATGCCGGATCGGGCTTGTGATGTTCGTGATTGCGTCGCTGCTTTGCGCGTCGTCACATACGTTGCTCGAACTCTCCCTGGCTCGTGCGCTCCAGGGTGTCGGCGGCGCATGCATCATGAGCGTGAATATCGCCCTGTTGCGCTTCATTTATCCGCATGCCGAAATCGGGCGGGGAATATCGCTGAACGGGGTCGTGGTGGCGTCCGGCGTAGCGCTTGGCCCGACGATCGCATCGGCTGTACTGTCCGTGGCCGATTGGCCCTGGATCTTCCTGATCAACCTGCCTCTGGGCGCCGTCGCGATGCTGGCCGCCATCGTCTACTTGCCTCGCACACCGCGCAGCGAATCGTCGTTTGACCTGGTCAGCGCGGCATTGAACGTCCTGGCCTTCGGCGGAACGATTGTCGGGCTGGATAGTCTGGTTCATCACAGCGGCCGGGTTGTGGCCGTCATATTGTTGCTGTCCGGCCTGACCGCCTTCGTTCAATTGGCCCTGCGTCAGGCCGGCCGCACTGATCCCATGCTGCCGATCGATCTGCTGGCCGTGCCGGACTTCCTGGTCGCATTCGGCGTGGGTTTCGGGGCTTTCGTGGCTTCGAACTTCTTCATCATTTCGATGCCCTTCACGCTGGAAACGCTCCTGCATCGCTCGGCAGTGGCAACCGGCCTCTTGATTACGCCATGGCCGGTCGGAATCGTGGCCATCTCCTTTATTGTCGGGCGCATCGCCGATAACGTGCCTGCCGGCATCCTTTCGTCGATCGGCTTGGCCATCACCGGCATCGGCTTCGCTCTTTTATGTTTCCTTCCAGCCGATGCCGGCAATCTCGACATTATCTGGCGTATCGGCCTGGCCGGGGTGGGCTTCGGAATTTTTCAGCCTCCGAACAATCGGGCGATGATGGTTTCGGCGCCGCCAGGACGTTCCGGAAGCGCCAGCGGCATGGTCTCCGTTGCGCGCCTGGCCGGCCAGACAATGGGCGCCATGTTCGTGGCGCTGACCTTCAGCATCGTCGATCGCGATCCCAACCTTAAATGCCTGGAACTGGCAGCCTGCACGGCGGGCCTCTCCGCGTTGCTCAGTGTCAGCCGCCTGTTCCGGGGTACGCTGCACCCCTCCTCGCGCCCGGGGGTCGACGCGGGGATATAGATCATGCGTCCTGCGCCGTGTTGGGCAGGACCCGATATAGCGTCGTGCGCCGTGTCGTGGCGTTCTCCAATTCCATCGTCGTTGCGATGTCGCGTGTGGTCACGGGTTCCAGCGCGTCACGTGGCAGATACGCTCTCTCCGGATCGGCGATCCACACGTCCGTCGACCGCGCCGCGTCACGAAGCCACGGGAAAATATGCTCTGTCATTGGATGCTCGTAACAGACATCCCCGCAGAGAATCAGGTCCCATCGCGGTATGCAGCCGGTCAGGTCGGCGTTGGTGACGGTCAGAGCAACGCCGTTCGTTTCGGCGTTTAACGCGATCGCGGCGGCCGCCAGAGGATCGATTTCCGCAGCTTCCACAAATGCCGCGCCGGCAAGCGCGCACGCGATGGCCGCGATCCCGCAGCCCGCGGCGAAGTCCAGCACGCGACGGCCCTTGACCAGGTCGGGGTTGTCCAGAAGATAACGCGCCAAAAGCTGCCCGCCCGGCCACGCGAACGCCCAGAACGGCGGTTCCACGCCCTGCTGTGCCAGCCACGCTTCGGTCGCCTGCCAGATCGGCGTGATTTCCGTCGCCAGATGCAAGGCAATTTCCGGTACGAGTGGCGCACGAATCATGCGGGTCTGATCGGCTATGAAGCCGCGGATATCCCGGATCGTCATCGCCCGATTAGTCCGCACAATAGAGCCAGTGCGACCGCCAGTCCTGTTTCGCGGTTGAAGCGGAACAAAGCCAGGCAGGATCTCGGGTCGGTAATGTCCAGATGTATAACCTGCCAGATCAGTGCTGCCGCAGGCAGTGGCATCGCCAGCCAGAAACCGAGGCGGCACCCGCTTTGCCATCCGGCCAGCAGCAACGTGACGAAGGCCAGGGCGTAGCAGGCGCCGACGAACAGCCGTGGCTGATGCGCCCACAGGCGCGACGTCGACTTGACCCCGATGCGCGCATCATCCTCCATATCCTGAAAACCGTAGATCGTATCAAATCCCAATTGCCACAGGATTGTCGCGGCATAGAGAGCGATCCCGGCTGCATCGATCCGGTGCGCCGTTGCCGCATATCCCATAGGGGCTCCAAAGCCGAAAGTGAAACCCATGATAAGCTGCGGCCACCATGTCACGCGCTTTGCAAGCGGATAGAGTCCGACCAGCAGGAGCGAAGACACGCCCAAAATCCGCGCCAAGGGGGTAAGCTGCAGAAGGATCGCCAGTCCGATCGCCAGCAGCCCCAGTAGAAAGAAGGCGGCATGGCGCATGCGAAGCATGCCAGAGGCCAGGGGTCTGCCCGCAGTCCGCGCGACGCGGCGATCGATATCCCGATCCCACATATCGTTGACGACGCACCCGGCGGAGCGCATCACCAGGCTGCCGACCCCGAATAGCAGAACTAAATGAATACGCTCCATGGCCGGGACACCCCCCGGCAGCAGGATGCCCCACACGCCGGGCAGGAACAGAAGCCAGGTGCCGACCGGTCGATCCAGCCGGGCCAGCAGCGCATAGGGGCGCAGCGGCACGGGAAGCCTGTCGACCCATCCTTCGGTCCGTATATCGGTGTGAAGCAAGGCTCAACTCACTTAATATGTTCTTCTCCGCAGACAGGTCAGGCCACGGAGGGAGGATTGATGAGGGTTTTCCACTTTCGAGAGCGCGTTCTCTAAATCGTTGTTTTTATACCATTCCACACGATGAGGCCATGCGATCTGGCGTGGATGCCTCCATGTGATGCGGCGTGGGTGTGTCGGGGTCAAGAGGTTGGTAAAGGGGCTCGTGGACTGCGCCCGAACGGAGAGATGCTGGAATGAAGGACCGCCCCCGCCTGTTTATGAACGTGGCTGTCACACCGCCGATGCGGGCAGCATTACAACAGGACCTGTCGCCCGGGCATGCCCACTATCTGGGAACCGTCCTGCGTATGGGAGCGGGCGATGAGGTTCTGCTGTTCAATCAACGCGATGGTGAATGGCGGGCCCAAATCGTGGATTTGCGTCGTGGCCGCGGCCAGGTGCGCTTGCTGGATCAGGTGCGTCCGGCCCAACGATCCCCTGGACTGACGTTATTGTTCGCCCCCCTCAAGCGAGACGCGACGGATCTCGTCGTGCGAATGGGTACTGAATTGGGGGTGACACATTTCCATCCGGTGTTGACGGAGCGGACCAACACGCACCGGCTCAATCTCGACCGGTTGGAGGCCATCGCCATCGAAGCGGCGGAACAGTGCGAACGTATGGACGCGCCTGTCATCAGTGCACCGGCGCACTTGGCGTCCAGCCTGGCCGGTTGGCCGGCCGGGCAACGATTGTTCGTGGCGGCGGAGCGTCTGGTGCAGCCTATAGAAATGTGCGAAGTCAACGCAGTATCGGATGGTGGTGGATTGTTGGTTGGGCCAGAGGGAGGGTTCTCCGACAGTGAAATCGCGATGTTGCGTGCTCAGCCTTACGTCACCATGATTTCCCTGGGCCCTCTGGTCCTGCGTGCCGATACCGCGGTGGCCAGTGGCCTCTCGATGATAGGGGCTGGTCTGAGGCGTGTGTCTGGTGCAGGGTCGCGGTAACGGGCGCTGGGTGGAGCCTGATGAGGAGAGCGTGGCCGCACAGTGTGGGGCGCTGTCTTGTTATATTTTCAAGGACTTAGTCGAAACTCATGTCGAATCCCGGCGAACAAGATGCGACCCCGATCGAATCGGTCACCCAATTGGCATGTCTGCTTGATGCCGGAGCCAAGTCGCCTGACCGGTGGCGGATCGGAACAGAGCATGAGAAATTCGGTTTTGTTCTGCCGGAAGCGGCGAATGAGGGGCGGCAGCCCTGGATGCCTCCCCCGTACGCGCCGGACGGTATTGCAGACATCTTGGGCGATTTGCATCGGCAGGACGACGGCGCACATTGGACGCCCATTTTCGATGATGGCAATCTCATCGGGTTGAAAGGCGTGGGAGACGCACAGGGGAGTTCGGTGTCCCTGGAGCCGGCGGGACAGTTTGAACTGTCGGGCGCGCCCCTGGCCGACCTGCACGAAACCGGGCATGAGATGGCGCGCCATTTTGAAGCGATCCGTCCGATTTCACGTGCGCTTGGGGTTGGGTTCGCACCGCTCGGCTTCCATCCGATCGCCCGGCGCGAGGACATGCCGTGGATGCCCAAAAGCCGATACGCGATCATGCGTCGCTATATGCCCCAGGTCGGAACGCTCGGATTGGACATGATGCAGCGGACCTGTACGGTGCAGGTCAATCTCGATTTCGCGTCCGAGGCAGACATGGCCCGCAAGCTGCGCGTCGCCCTGGCGTTGCAGCCGGTGGCGACCGCCCTGTTTGCCAATTCGCCGTTTTATGAAGGCCGCCCCAACGGCTTCATGTCGAACCGCGCACAGGTTTGGACAGACACGGACAATGCGCGCTCGGGCATGCCTTCGTGCTTCTTCGACCCCGCATTCGGTTTCGGGGCATATGTGGAATGGCTCCTGGACGTTCCCATGTATTTCGTCGTGCGTGACGGGCGGATCCTGGACGTTGCGGGCCGTTCCTTCCGTTCCTGGATGAAAGGTGAACGCCAGCATGGCCTTGAAGGGCTGATACCGACCATCGGCGACTTCGAGGACCATCTCACGACCGCGTTCACCGATGTCAGGGTGAAGCAGTTCCTGGAAATGCGCGGGGCTGACGCCGGTTCGCCCGCCATGATGCTGGCGCTTTCAGCCTTGTGGGTGGGATTGCTCTATGACGATTCCGCTTTGGCCGCGGCCGATGCCCTGGTTCGGGAACAAGGGTGGGCCCAGTACGCCGCATTGCGTGCCGCAGTGCCCCGTCATGGCCTGCAGGCGCCGTGGGCCGGCGGTACCGTGCGCGACTTGGCGGCGCGTATGATCGAAATCGCAGCCAGCGGTTTACGCGGCCGGGCGGCGTATGACCCGAATGGTCTGGATGAAACACGCTTTCTGGCTCCGCTACAGGAAATTGCGGCCGGAGCGCCCACCCAGGCTGAACATTGGTTGCATCGTTATCACGATGCCTGGAAAGGCGATGTCACGCGTATATTTGCCGAAGCGGCGGTCTGAAGCGGCATAGAGTGTCCATGCGGAAATTCAACGCCCTCTCTGATCGAGAAATTCTTGCCCTCGCCATTTCCAACGAAGAAGAGGATGCACGAATATATGCGGATTTCGCATATGCGTTGCGTGACAACTATCCTGACACCGCCAATATTTTCACCGATATGGTGCATGAAGAGGACGAACATAGGCGCGAGTTGATCGATTTGTTCGTTCAACGCTTCGGCTCGCATATTCCTCTCGTTCGCCGGCAGGATATTGCAGGCTTCATGTCCCGGCGTCCGGCCTGGCAGGTGCAGGGGCTGGGTATCGACGCAGTACGACGCCACGCACGGCAGATGGAGCTGGAGGCCGCGCGGTTCTATCGTCAGGCAGCTCTGCGCACGACCGACGCCGCGACGCGCAAATTGCTGGGCGATTTGGCTGCCGCCGAAGAGCGGCATGAGCAGACGGCAGGCATCATCGAACAGGCCCGGCTTCCGGCCGACAAACGCGAAAATGAGGATGAGGAAGCGCGTCGGCGCTTCGTGCTTCAGGTCATCCAGCCCGGCCTGGTCGGTCTTATGGATGGGTCGGTCTCTACCTTGGCACCGGTCTTCGCGGCGGCGTTTGCAACGCATCAACCATGGGACGGGTTCTTGGTCGGTATCGCCGCATCTGTTGGCGCGGGAATTTCCATGGGGTTCGCCGAGGCGTTGTCGGATGACGGCAAGCTGTCCGGCCGCGGCGCGCCTCTGCTGCGTGGCGTGATCTGCGGCCTGATGACTACGGCCGGGGGGATAGGCCACACTGTTCCATTCCTGCTTAGTCAGTTTTCTGTCGCAGTGGCCGTGGCCGTGTTGGTGGTCGTGATTGAGCTTCTCGTCATTTCCTGGGTGCGGTGGCGTTATCAGGAAACGCCGTTTGGTGCGGCCGTTGTGCAGATCATCGTGGGAGGGGCTCTGGTCTTCGCGGCAGGGATCTTGATCGGATCGGCGGGCTAGTGTTGGCTCGGTGGGGCATACTCAGGTCACAATCCTGTATGAAACGGATCTCATGATTTATTCTTCAGGCATCGTCCGTTCGGCATTGCGTTCTCTGGTCTGTGTTCTGGCGATTGGTATGGCTGATGCCAATATGACCGGCGCGTTGGCCAATGATCAGGCAGCGGCGGCGCTCTTGCCGGCGGATCGGATGTGGCTGGATCGCATTCAGACATACTTGAACGGGATCGTAACGCTGAAGGCGCAATTCCAGCAGCTTGCTCCGAATGGCAAGCGCGAGACTGGTACGGTCTGGCTCAATCGCCCGGGACGGTTGCGGTTCGCATATAACAAACCAAGCGCGCTTCTCCTGGTCGCCAATCACGGACAGCTTGTCTTCAATGACAGTCAATTGGGGCAGACGACGACGCTGCCGCTGGATCACACGCCGCTGGGGTTGCTGCTGCGTCCTGTGCTGAAACTTTCGGGGGATGTGACTGTTACCAACTTTGTCCATTCTAATGGACAAGTAATCATCACATTAGTGCGAACAGCCTCGCCCGGAGACGGAAGTCTGACACTCATGTTTCGCGACGATCCGTTGTCTCTTCAATCTTGGACAGTGATTGATTCCCAAGGGCAGGAGACGCGTGTCGATCTATTCAATGCAAAATGGGGCAATGAGCCATTGCCCGATGCTCTGTTCAACACGGATATCGGCGATCAGTGACGATGTGGTTTTTTGTCCCGCCGATTCTGGGATGCCAGCTCCAGGGCTCGGGTATACACTGTGCGGCGCGGCAAATTGATGCTGGTTGCCACCAGAGTCGCGGCATCCTTGATGGACAGGGATTCCAGAGCCGCCACCAGGCGCGCATCCAGATCGTCAGCGCCCTGGTCGGTTTCAGGAGGCGGCCCCAGCAGCACGGTGATTTCGCCTCGTGCGGCATTCTCATCATACCAGGTCGCAAGCGTGCCCACCGGCCCGCGTCGTACTTCTTCAAATCGTTTGGTCAATTCGCGCGCAACGGTGGCCGGGCGGTCAGTGCCAAAAGTGCTGGCCAGGTCGGCCAGCATGGCCTGAAGCCGGTGAGGCGCTTCATGCCAAATGAGGGTCGCGGAAAAGCCCGCTTGTTCGGCGGCGCGCAAGCGCCCCAGCACGTCCCGCCGTGCGGCGCCCTTTGGCGGCAGAAAGCCTCCGAAGAAAAACGGGTGAGGCGGCAGGCCCGAGAGCGTCAACGCGGTAATTGCAGCGTTCGGGCCAGGAACCGCCGTGACTGCAATTTCCTCAGCGATTGCGGCGCGCACCAATCGATATCCCGGATCGGATAGAAGGGGGGTGCCGGCGTCCGAGACAATTGCGATACGACGCCCCTGTTTCAGAAGCTCCAGCAGCCGCGGAATGCGATCCCGTTCGTTATGGTCGTGCAGGGCTTCGGTTCGTACGGAAATCGCGCGAGCGACCAGCAGGCGAGCCGTTACCCGCGTATCCTCGCACAGGACGAGATCGGCATGTGTCAGCGTCACGATCGCCCGTTCGCTCAGATCGCCCAGATTGCCGATCGGAGTGGAAACCAGGATCAATTGGCCCACACGCCCGTTCTGGTCCATCGAAGCATCTTCGATCGTGTCATCCAGGTCATGACGAGCGGGGTCGGGTTCGCTATGGGAAGCGATGTGCTCGGAGGACAAGCCCTCCGTGTTTCGGACGGCAGGCAAAGGCAGGGACGATGCAAATGAGGCAGACATGCGTAATCCGCTCGCAGAAAACGCGGGTAGATACAACATTTCCCATACAAGGCCGCAAGAGCAGACTGCTTGTCATGGCATCTCTGCTCGGGATGGCGGCTTGTGCTGGCCCAGGAAGTGAGCCGGCCAGCCCTGTTCCAGCCACGCCGCAACCGCCTCTTGCTTCACAGCCACCAGGACGCACCATTGGGGTTCTGTTGCCGCTAACCGGCAGCAATGCCCGCCTGGGGCAGGAAATGCTTCAGGCAATTCAACTCGCATTGGGATCGCCCGGCGCTCCTCCGCTGGACGCCCGCGATACCGCAGCACCCGGAGGTGCTACGGCCGCTGCTCGTGCGGCCGTAGGGGCTGGCGATGGAGTGATTCTGGGGCCTTTGACTGCCCATGATACAGCACAGGCATCAGAGATTGCGATGGCAGCTTCGGTGCCCGTCTTGGCCTATACGAGCGACTTGTCGTTGGGGCGACCTGGCGTTTGGGCGCTGGGGATCGCGCCGGAACAGCAGGTGGCGCGTTTGGTTATCGCGGCCCAGGCCGAGGGGCGGCAGCATTTTGCGGCCTTCCTGCCGGACAACGCGCTTGGGCGGGCAATGGGGAGTGCATTGACGCGTGAATGCGCTGCACGCAACCTGCCTGAACCAAATATTATTTATCATACATCAAGCCAGGTCAGCATTCTCCAGGGCTTGAAGACGTTATCGGATTACGACTCCCGGTTGACGGCGGCTCAGGCGGTAAAGTCGATACCCCAGCCTGATGCTTCGGCCTCTGATATCCCAACGCCGAGTGGAGTGCCGTCTGTCCCTACGCAACCTTCGGCTGCTCCTGCTTCGCCGCAGCTTGCCCCACCTCCATTCGACGTATTGCTCCTGGCTGATACCGGCTTGCAGTTGGCGATGGTCATAGATGCGCTGCAAACAGTTCAAGTCATAAACGGAACACAAAAAATATCTGATAACGTATCTCCGGTACAACCGGCGGTCCCTGCAGATGGAGTGGTCCCAGTACGGATTCTCGGGACCGGATTGTGGGGAGCGTTTGCGAGCAAGCTTGGTCGGCTGCATGGAGCTTGGTATGCGGCACCTGATCCGCAGGCACGCCAGCGGTTTATCCAGGTATTTATGGCGCGTTATCACCGCCTGCCGACGCCCTTGAGCGATCTGTCCTATGATTCCGCGGCCCTGGTCGGAGCGTTGGATCGCGGGCGCCCCAGAAGTCGACCCAATGGCTATATAATCGATGCTTTGGCACGACCCGATGGGTTTGCCGGAGTGGACGGTGTTTTCGGTTTAACGCTGGACGGCCACACGTTACGCGATCTGGCCGTCTTTCAGATTCAGTCGGGCGGAGGTGGGAAGATCATCCTCCCGGCTTTGGGGCATCTTGTTCACACTCAGAGTTAATTAAGTGACAGCGGTGGCACTTTATGCTGCGACTGTTGCGCCGCAGGGCAATACAGGGCGAATGGCGTAAAGGGCGGCCTCGAAGCGTTGATATGCTCCGAGACGATGATCGCGCAGATTATCGATCAACACCCACTTCATGCCTTCGGGACGTAAAAGGTACGCTGGATCCGCGTTTTCGCGTACCCAGATCAACACATGTTCGATGGCTCCATTTTCGGATCGGGACGAGACATCGATATCGCATAGGCCCATGCAGCTGCCTGCCTCTAGCCAGCGCATCAGATATTCGCGGTGGCGTGGCAGAAAGCTCGCACGCAATGGAACGACATTGCTGATGGAGGGAGCGCCAGCCTTCGGGGTCATGCTTGTGGCCATCTGAACGTCCTCGAAAAAGAAGCGAGAGAGACGCTAGAGCGCGTTTATCGGCATTGCCAAATGGAATCTAAACGTCATCGCCGCAGAAAGAGGCAGAACTTCATTTGCGTGGCAAAAAAGCAATAATCATGAACGGAATCGATGAAATTTTAATCATATGTTTGTGCATTTGTATAAAATTTAGCCTATCAGGTATTGCCTGACTAAAGGGTCTCATGATCCTTTAAATTTTGTGCCTCGATTTGGTGCTGGTGCGATATGAATATCATAAGCGGTGGATAGTTATCCAATGTTCTGCATTCAGATGCCTCTGCGATATACAGATTTCGGCCAGCGTCGGTGTACCCATAGCCAGGCACCGGGATGTGCACGGATCCAGCTTTCCAACCGGTTATTGACAGCCTGCGTCAGAGCCAAGATGTCGGCTTGGCGGTCGCCGCTATTGGGTAATGCGAGCGGCGCTTGGACGTGAATGCGCAGTCGCGCTGGGCCTAGCCGTTCGACATAGCCGGGGATGATTGGGCAGCGATAGCGGAGTGCGATGGAGGCCAGGGCGGGAGCAGTCATAGCGGATTGGCCGAATAGGCGGGCTTCGATCCCGTCGTTCATTTTTTGGTCCATAAGCATGCCGAGGCGTCCGCCGCGGGCCACATGAGCCAGGGCTCCGCGTGCGCCGCGTGCTCCTTTGGCGAAGAGGGGGACCGATGTTCCGATTGCTGCGTCGCGCAGGGTGCGGATCATGCCATCGATGAGGGGGTTGCCGGCGGCGCGGTAGAATGAGGCGAAGGGGAGGCCGTGGCGGGCGACGGCGGGTGGGAGCATTTCCCAGTTGCCGATATGGCCGGACACGAAGATGGCGGCGCCGCCGCGGGCGGCCTGGGCGGTGAGATGCTCGGCGCCGGTTATGTCCCAGCCGGGGCCGTTGGTGGGATTTTGGGGGAGGTGGGCGAGGTGGGGAAATTCGCCGACCGTGCGGCCGAGATTGTCCCAGACGTCGCGGATGATGGTGCGGCGGGCGATGGGATCCAGTTCGGGCATGGCGAGGCGGAGGTTGGTGTCGGCGACTTTCGAGGCGGGAAGATAGGGGCCGATCGTGCGGCAGAGGGCGCCGCCGAGATTTGAGGCGCGGACGGGGTCGAGGCGTCGGAGCAGGGTGAGGGCGGCGCGGGCGGCGAGGGCTTCGAGGCGCATCGGGAGGGTGATGCGGGGCGGGGTGTCGGTCATGGTCCGGGTTGGGTTTTCATGGTGTTGGCGAAGAGATCCAGCAGGTGGTCGGGGGCGGTGGGCTGGGGCCAGGTCAGGTGGACGCCGATGGTGATTATATCCCTCTGTATATAGTTCGGCAGGCGGATGGCGTCCTTGGCGGTGGTGAGCAGGGCGGCGCCGTGGCGGACGGCCAGGGCGCGCAGGCGGCGGATATCCTGGGGGCGGTAGGGGTGGTGGTCGGGGAAGGGTATGCATGCGGCCAGCGTGATATCCTGCCGGCGCAGGCCGTCGAAGAATTTGCCGGGCCGGCCGATGCCGGCGAAGGCGACGGCGGGGCGGCCGGCGAGGAGGGG
>NZ_JABXXP010000013.1 GCF_013376155.1 Nguyenibacter vanlangensis | reverse complement strand
CGGACGATCAGGGCGGCGAGAGCGTGGCGCGGCGATGGCCGGGCTCGTCCGTTCCGGTCCCGTGCCGCGTCGTGCGGCGTGTCGGCGCCCGTGCGCTATGGGATGACATCCTGCGCAGTACTTATGATTTTTCCGAGCCCGGGGTCCTGTTCGTCGACCGGATCAACGCGTCCAACACGCTCTGGTATTGCGAGCGGATCAGCGCCACGAATCCCTGTGGCGAGATGCCGTTACCCCCTTACGGGGCGTGCGACCTGGGCTCGCTCAACCTGGCGCGTTTCGTGCGCGCGCCTTTTACCCCGCAGGCGGATCTCGATACCGGCCGCCTGGCGGAGGCCACGCGAGGCGCGGTGCGTTTTCTCGACGACGTGATCGATGTCTCGCGCTATCCCCTGCCGCAGCAGGCCGGGAACGCCCGTGCCTCGCGCCGCATCGGCCTGGGCGTGACCGGTCTGGCCGACATGCTGCTGATGCTGGGCCTGCGCTATGATTCCGCACAGGCGCGCGCCGTTGCCGCGGACATGATGCGCGTCGTCTGCCACGCGGCCTATCGCGCTTCGGTCGCCCTGGCGCGCGAGAAATCGCCGTTTCCGCGTTTCGTGCGTGATGCCTATATGCAGGGGCCATTCATCCGCGCCTTGCCCGGCGATATCCGCGATGCGATCGCCGCGTCCGGCATCCGCAACAGCCATCTGCTGGCGATCGCGCCGGCCGGGAGCATCAGCCTGCTGGCCGGCAATGTTTCGAGCGGGCTGGAGCCGATCTTCGCCGCGTCCCATCACCGCACGATACTGGACGAAACCGGGGCGCCTCGGGATTTTCTGCTGACCGACTATGCCCTTGAGGTCTGGGCTCGGGGGGCCGGGGCGCGCGGGGCCGGGGCATGCGGGGCCGAGGACGAAAGCGGACGGCCGGGCCTGCCGCCCGCTTTCGTATCCGCCGGCGACCTGGGGCCGGAGGATCACGTCGCCATGCAGGCGGCGCTGCAGCCCTTCGTGGACAGCGCGATCTCGAAAACCGTGAACGTGCCGCAGGACTACCCGTTCGACGCGTTCAAGCGCGTCTATGACCTTGCCTATGACAGCGGCCTCAAGGGCTGCACCACTTTTCGCCCCAATCCGGTGACCGGCATGGTCATCAGCGACCCCCAATGCTGTACCGCCGGGCACGAAGCCGATTATACCAGCGCGTGTCATGATTGACCGTCTTGTTCTCTCTTTTTCGGGCGCTCTTTTTCGGGGCGCTGCCCCGAACCCCGCCAAAGGCGGTGCCTTTGGAAACCGATTATTTATCAATATAATGGGGGTAATGGGGTGCGGGGGTCCGTGACCCCTGCCGGGTTCGGGCAGGGCCCGACCTGTCTTCCAAACGGTCGATGTCCAAGTGGATGGTATTAGGCGCTGGTCCCGGCTCTTGGCCTGGCTATCGGATCTCGAACTCTCCCGATGGCAGCGGAGTCAGCGATGTCTCCAGCGCCGCGCTTTCGCGGGCCAGGACATGATGGAACCACGTGATATCGGATTGCCGTGGCGTTCGGAGGCGGAAATTGCGGATCTGCATCGGCACGACGCGCAGGGCGGCCAGCCGGCCGTCTGTGCCCAGGCGGGGGAGATAGAGCGCGGCCAGGTCGGGCCGGAACGCGGCGTACCCTCCGATCCCTTCATAATCGTTGATAAGGTCGCCGCAGCCATACAGGATCAGTTTCCCCCGATGGCATTCCAGCCCCAGCCGGTGATGCGCGGAATGTCCGTGGATCAGGTCGGCGCCGCGGTCGATCAGGGCCTGCGCAAATTGTCGGTGCGCCTGCGGGACGAGATAGCCCCAATTGCCGCCCCAATGGATGGAGGCGATCACGATATCGCCCGGCCGGCGCCAGCGTTGCATGTCTTGCGCGACCAGCTCGGCGCTGCCGGCCGACAGGTCGGGCAGAAGATACAGGCCCGGCATATGCGCGCCAGCCTTCCATTCTTCCGGCACGCCGCTGCTCGGCAGGGCGCAGGCGAAGACCAGCAGGCGCCGGTCGCCGCCGGCAAGCGGCAGTACGGCCGGGGCCGTGGCCTGGGCCAGGTCGCGCCCCGCGCCGGCGGTTTGGATATGCGCCTTCCATAACGTATCGAGGGTCTGCACCAGGCCGGCCTGCCCCCAGTCGAGCGTATGGTTGTTGGCCAGCACGCAGCAATCGATGCGGGCCGCCGTCAGGCAATCGACATTGTCCGGATGCATCCGGTAATTGATCCCCTTGGGCACATAGGCGCCGGACGTGGTGACGGCCGTTTCCAGATTGACGATCCGCGCCGAAAGGCCGGCATCGCGCAAATAGGGCAGGGCATCGCCCCAGACATAGTCCGGCGCGACATGCCGGGGAATGGGACCGTTTTCCCGCTCGGCCAGGTCGAGATAGCCGAGGGCCGACGCGACATGGCGCTCATGCAGTTCGGGTTGGCCGGGATGGCGCAGGATCTGGTCCACGCCGCGTCCGAGCATGACGTCGCCGCCGAGCAGGAGGGTGAGGTCGGACATGGCGGCGGCAGGACCTAGGACGCCGGCCGGCGTTTTCCGCCCGGACGCACGATGGCGGCCTGGAGGCCGGTTTCCCCCTCGGTAACGGCGACATGCACCGGGCTGCCGACCTGCAACTGGTCGAATCCGTCGTCGGCCACGCTGTGGCGATGGAAATAGACCTCTTTCCCATCGGGCAGTTCGATGAAGCCGTAATCCTGTCCGGCGACGAAGCGGGTGACGTGGCCCTCCCGCAAGATGGGTTCGTGGTGTTTCACCTGTCCGCCGCGCGTGCGCACATGGTCTTCCAGTCGGCGGACTGCCGCATCGAACGCGTCCCGGACGGCGACATAGGCGTCCTCATGCGCATGGTTTCGCGGTCCTTCGCGCGAGATGACGATGTCGCCCGCCGGGGTGCTCACCACGAGTTGCACGTGGTACAGATCGCCCTGGTGATGATGGCGGTGCGGGATTTCGACCGTCACATGGCAACGCAGGATGTCGCTTTCGAAATGCGTCAACTGCGCGGCCCTGGCGCGGATTTTCGCCTCGAGCGCCGGCGAAGGATCCATGTTCTTGAAGGTGATCTGCACGGGAATGGCCATGGCGTTGTCCCCTGGACATCCGGCCCCGCCTGCCGCGGCCCTGCCTGCGACCGAAAGGGCGTGATGGCCCGATCGCATTCACAACGCGCGACGCACGGTCGGGTTCGCCCTACGGACGTCTTTCGCGACGCGGCTGGTTTCAGGTCCGCGTCGATACAAGATTTCCCGATAGACGCGCCCGATCATGCGGTCCGGTCGCTTGTCGGAGGGGGTCCTTCATCATGCCTCAGCGGGCCGAGGATGCGCGGCATCCCATCACGCGGCATCCCATCACGCGGCATCCCATCACCCTGGGCGCCACCCTGGGCGCCATCCTGGACGGGGCGGCACGGCATGTTCTGCTTCCTCTGGTTGCCGGGGCATTGTGCATCGGCGGTGTGGGGCGTCTGCTGGACCGGGCATGGGGCGACTGGTTCTGGATGGCCGGAACCGCCGTCGTGCTGTGCTTCCTGCTGCTGCAGATCGCCCTGACGCTGCGTCGCGGCGAATTCGGACTCGACCTGATCGCCGCCCTCGCCATGGGGGGTGCGCTTCTGCTGGGCCAGAATCTGGCCGGCATCATCATTGCCCTGATGTTTGCCGGCGGAGAGGCGCTGGAAGGTTTTGCGCAGGGGCGCGCGCGGCGCGAGATGACCGCGCTGCTCGATCGCGTGCCGCGCAGCGCCGCCCGCTATGACGGGGAACAATTGCGGGACGTGCCTCTGGCCGTGCTTCTGGCCGGCGACCGCATCCTGGTGCGGCAGGGCGACGTCGTTCCCGTGGACGGGCTGGTGACCAAGGGGATCGCCGTCCTGGATGAATCGGCGCTGACGGGAGAGGCGCTGCCCGTGTCGCACCGGGTCGGCGCCGCGATCGTCAGCGGCACGACCAATGCCGGCGACGCGTTCGACATGCAGGCGACCAGCACGGCCGCCGACAGCACCTATGCCGGGATCGTCCGTCTGGTCGAGGCCGCGGGCGCGGCAAGGGCGCCCATGGTGCGCCTGGCCGACCGTTATGCGCTGGTCTTCTTCGCGCTCACTCTTTTCGTGACGGGGGCGGCCTGGATCGTCAGCCGCGATCCTGTCCGGGCCCTGGCGGTCCTGGTCGTGGCAACACCCTGTCCGCTCATCCTCGCGGTGCCGGTGGCGATCATGTCCGGCATCTCTCGCTGCGCGCGCCGCGGCATCCTCGTGAAGGGCGGCGGCGCGCTGGAACAGCTCAGCCGGATCAGGACCGTCATCTTCGACAAGACCGGCACCCTGACCGACGGCCGGGCCCGCATTCTGGACATGATGTGCGACACCATCGATCCGCGCGAATTATTGCGCATCGCGGCGTCGCTCGACCAGGTTTCGCACCATGTCGTCGCGCGTTCGCTGGTGCTGAGCGCCGGAGAGCGCGGGATCGTCCTGTCCCTGCCCGAGGCGGCCCACGAACAGTCCGGCGCCGGCGTGACCGGCAGGCTGGAGGGGCATCTGGTTGTGGTCGGCAGTTGGGATTATGTGCGTGCCGCCACCGACGACACGCCGTTTGCGGCGGAAATTTCGGAGTGGATGCGCCGCGACGGCGCGGTGGCGGTCGCGGTGGGCATCGACCGCCATGTCGCCGGCGCGTTCCTGCTGGCGGACCAGGTCAGGCCCGAGGCCGGGGTCGTGCTGCGGCAATTGCGGGATGCCGGCATAAGCCGGATCGTACTGGCGACCGGGGACCGGGCCGACCTCGCGGCCGGTGTCGGCGTATTCCTCGAGGTCGATGCCGTCGTGGCGGATCTCAAGCCCCAGGACAAGACGGCGATCGTCGAGGCGGAGAAATCGGCCGGCCCGGTTCTGATGGCCGGGGACGGGGTCAATGACGCGCCGGCCCTGGCCGCATCCGACCTGGGCGTGGCCATGGGCGCCCGCGGTGCCGCGGCCTCGTCGGAGGCGGCGGACATCGTCATCCTGGTCGACAGGCTGGACCGGCTGGTGGATGCCCTGCGCATCGCCCGGCGCGCGCGCCGGATCGCGCTGCAAAGCGTCTATGCGGGCGTGGGCCTGTCCATTTGCGCCATGCTGGCCGCCGCCGCGGGGTATCTCATCCCGGTCGAGGGCGCGCTGCTGCAGGAAGGCATCGATGCCGCCGTCATTCTCAATGCCCTGCGCGCGCTGCATGGCGGCCTCTGGCGTCGCGCCGGACATGCCGGCCTCGCACCGGATGAATTGCGCGCCCTCGATGCCGAACACCAGGCGCTGCTCGACGTCGTCGACCGCATTCGCGTCACCGCGGACCGGTCGCATGACGTGTCGGGGCCGGATCTCGACAAGGACCTGGAAATCCTGGATCAGATGCTGCGACAACGGCTTCTGCCGCATGAACGGCAGGATGACCGGGAGATCTATGCCCGCATCAGGCGGCAGGCGCGCATGCCCGACCTGCTGGCCGGCATGAGCCGCACCCACATGGAGATACGGCGCCAGATCCACAATCTGGCCGCGCTGCGCCGCGCCGTGTCGGAACATGGCGCCAATGCGCTGCAACGCCGCGAACTGCAGCGCCTGCTCTACGGCCTCGAAGCCATTACCCGCCTGCATTTCGCGCAGGAGGAGGAAATCTATCGCCTGCTCGAGCGGGAACGGTAGGGGACAGGGCGCGTCCATCCCCGGAGCGGCTGGCTGAAGATTATGTGTTTGCCGGGAGATTATGTGTTTGCCGCGCTTTGCGAAGCCGCCTGCTTGTCGTACCCTGCGAAGGACGACGCCCGCTACGAACGAGTTCACCGTACCGGGGGGCCGTTCGGAACATCGGAAACTGAACAGAACATGACGATCCTGGGACAGCGGGGAATGAAGGGCCGCCTTGCCAAAATCGGGGCCCGTATCAGAAAGAGTCCCATCACGCGGGTGGGACCCGGCCTGATTACCGGGGTCGCGGACGACGATCCCAGCGGAATCGCCACCTATTCGCACGCAGGGGCCACCTTCGGCCTGGACATGCTCTGGACGATGCCGCTGGCATTTCCGCTGATGGCGGCGATCCAGTTGGTCTGCGCGCGCATCGGCCGGGTCACCGGGCGTGGCCTGGCGGCCAATATCAAGACCGCGTTCCCCGCCCCGGTGCTGCTGGTCGTCACCGGCCTGCTGCTGCTTGCCAATACGCTCAACATCGCGGCCGACATCGCCGCGATGGGCGACGTCACCTCTTTGGTCACCGGCCTGAACAAGCAGCTTGCAGCCATATTCTGGGTGATCGTCACCCTCGTGCTGCAGGTCTTCGTCCCGTATCACCGATATGTATATTTTCTGAAATGGCTTACGCTTTCCCTGTTGTCCTATTTCATCGTGGCCATGATCGTTCATGTGCCCTGGCACGACGTCGCGATGCGGACGATCTGGCCCCATGTGACCTGGGATGGGCGTACCGCCGAAATGGTGCTGGGCGTGTTCGGCACGACGATCAGCCCGTATCTGTTCTTCTGGCAGGCCTCGGAAGAAGTGGAGGATCTGCGGATTCATCACGCGGAACCCCTGCTGACCGATGACATGGGCGCCGCCGGCGAGCTGCGCCGCATTTCGTGGGATACATGGAGCGGCATGTTCTATTCGGATGTGACCGCGTATTTCATCATCCTTGCGACGGCGGTGACGCTGCATGCGCACGGTGTCACCCGGATCGAAACGGCGGCACAGGCCGCCGATGCGCTCCGGCCCCTGGCGGGCGACTTTGCCTATTACCTGTTCGCGGTCGGTATCTGGGGCGTCGGCCTGATCGGTGTCCCTGTCCTGGCCGGATCGGCGGCCTATGGCTTTTCGGAGGCGATGAACTGGCAATGGGGGCTGGAACGCAAGGCGACCGACGCGCGCGGCTTCTATGGTGTCATCATCGTCAGTGTCCTGGCGGCGCTGGTCATCCAGTTCTCCCCCCTCAGCCCCATGAAGGCACTGTTCTGGTGTGCCGTCCTGAATGGCGTCGTCGCCGCGCCGCTGATGGCCATCCTGCTTCTGCTCGGGGGGCGGCGCCTGACATTGGGAAAATTCGTGGTTAGCAAGACCGTATTGGCGCTGGGATGGATCGCGACCTTCGTGATGGCGGTTTCAACCGTCGAGATGGTCCTGGGATGGTTCTGAAGGGTTGGATGCCGCGAAGCCGTATCATGTGACGGTTTCGTGTTCCCTTGAACCTGGGGCCTCTCGCTACACTTAGAGTGGATTGGCACGGGCCGATCCGCCGGTTTTGGGTCATCCTTTCCTTCGGGCATGTCGCATCCGTGCGGAGGCCACCATGCTTCAATACAGTCCGGCCGGGCAGGGATTGCTGATCGGCAATTGCCCGCGGCAGCCCGATCGTCGCGGGTTCGTCGCCGATGCCTCGGGTGATTACGAACTGGCCATCGTCGAATTCGACGACCAGGGCTGCTATTATGAACGCGCGCAGATGACCGCCCTCGCGGACCAGGTCGCCCGTCTGGTCCGTCAGGGCACGGACGCCGTCATCATCGTCTTTGTTCATGGCTGGAACCATAACGCCGATCCCCTGGATGCCGGTCTGCTGGGTTTTCGGAATGTCCTGTCGATCGCCGCGCGGCACGAACGGCAATTGAACCCGGCCCGTCCCCGCTCCATTCTGGGCATCTTCGTCGGGTGGCGCGGCCGGACGCTTTTTCATCCCGTGCTCGAATATCTCACCTTCTGGGGGCGCCAGGCGGCAGGGCGGCGGGTTGCCGGCGGATCGGTACGCGAATTGTTCGGGCTGTTGCGGCGGTATCGTGATGCTAGGCGCGCGGCAGGCGGGCGCCCCCTGCTTGCCGTCATCGGTCATAGTTTCGGCGGGATGATCGTGTATTCGGTCCTGGACCAGTCGCTGATCGAATATGCGTCCTCGCCGGACCCGCAGGATTCGCCCCGGTTCGCAGATCTGGTCCTGCTGATCAACCCCGTGCTGGAAGCGACACGCTATCTGCCGATCTACGACATCCTGCGGCGGCCGGGCGCCCCTCTCCATGGTCATGACACGCCACCGGTCTTCGTATGTGTGTCGGCGCGCAATGACTGGCCCGACCGCATCCTGTTTCCGCTGGGACATGCCGCGGCCCGCATGATGCAACGCTGCCGGTCCCGGCTGGAGCGCAGATGCCTGGGGCGCACGATCGGAAATATCCGCCCATTCCGCACGCACCGGTTGAGGGGGCCCGTCGATGGCGAAATGTTTTCATTGACCCCGAGCGGCAATGCCAACCGGCCGGGGACGCCCTTCTGGATCGTGCGCGCAGGTTCCCATGTCGTGGACGGGCATGACGGCATCTCCCGCGAGCCGTTCCAGGAATTCGTCGGCAGCCTGCTGTTTACGCACCAGGGCAGGACGTCACACGGCACGGAGCCGCACTCCGCGGCCTGAGCCGGGGGCGCGATGCCGTACCGTGTTGCGTCATGTCGTGTTCAGGTATGTTTGATGGGGATGACCTGTTCGTTCTTCTGCGCCTCGGCCGTCTTGGGCAGGGTCACCGTCAGCACGCCCTTGCTGAAGGATGCTTCGATCGCCCCGACATCCACCTCGTCAGGAATCTGGAAGGAGCGCAGGAACGTGCCGAAGCGTCGCTCGGAGTGGTAATAATTGTTCTTCTTCTCTTCTTTTTCCTCATGTTTTTCACCGCGAATGATCAAAGTGTCATTCGTCGTTTTGACCTCGACGTCGGTCTCGTCCATTCCGGGAAGCTCGACGGTGATTTCATAGCGGTTGTCCCGGTCGAGAATGTCGATCGGAGGCGCGATGTCGAGGCCCTCGCCCCGCGGCCAGAACATATCGAGGCCCGACGAACGGCCAAAGGGACGGCGCCACCACCCCGACGGGAGTTCGTCAAACCTGCGGTCCAGTTCGCGGCGCAACGTATCGAGCGCCGGCCAGGATGCCGTCCGTAGCGGTTTTGCGGGCCTGGATTCCGGTTTGATCGCGAGTTTGTTGGGGTCTGCCATGGGAATCTCCATGTCTTCGCACTGCGAGTACCAGGCAGGGGGCAAGCTGGTCTCTCAAGCTGGTCTCTGGGGCTAGGGAACGCGGGATCCGGCGGTAAGTTGTCACCCGAAGCACCGGCTGCATGCTTTGTGTCGCGTCGAAAAAATCGAGGGGCGGACACTGATCCGCGCGGAGAAGGATCCCTATCTGTCGGATGTCGCGGCAAGCGGCGACGCGCGGCGTCGCACGCGCGCGCAAGGCAAGGGTCGAGAGGGGATGCAGCCGATCGAAAACCGCGTGTTCGATGCGATCGCGCCGGGGGAGGCGGCCAGCGTGACCCACACGCTGACCTATAAGGACATGCAGACATTCTCGACGATGGCGCGGCATATGTGCCCTGCCGCGATCGACGAAGCGGCCGCCCGCAGCGAGCCGTTCCATGATGTCGCCGCCCAGGGAATGTGGCTGCCCGCGTTGATTTCGGCGCTGGTCGCGACCCGGCTGCCCGGCCTGGGCAGCAAATATGCCGCGCAGAGCCTTCACTTCGAACGCGCGATCGCGCTGGGCGATACGATGACGGTGACCTTGACGGTGACGGCGAAGGATGCACGGGACGGCATCGTCGGCATGGATTGCCTGGCAACGAACCAGCGGGGCGAGATCGTCGCCCGTGGGCGTGCCGAGATCATCGCGCCGACCGAGAAGATATCGCGTCTTCGCGAGACCGGATCGGATCAATTGTCGTCGGGCAAGGGGCGCCGGTACGAACGGCTGATCGCCCTGACCCGGGGGCTGGCGCCGATCAGGACGGCCGTCATCTATCCGGTGGAGACGATCTCCCTTCTCGGCGCCATGGAGGCCGCGCGCGCCAATCTGATAGAGCCCATCCTGATCGGTCCGGAAGACAGGATACGCGCCGAGGCCGTGCGGGCGCAGGTCGATGTGTCGGGGTACGAAATCGTCCCGGCGGATCGGCCCGAGGAGGCAGCGCAAGCCGCGGTCCGCTTGGCCCGCGAGGCACGGGCCGAGGCCCTGATGAAGGGGGCGCTGCACACGGATGTGCTGCTGCGCGCCGTTCTGGACCGCGATCACGGCTTGCGGACCGAACGGCGGCTCAGCCACGTATTCGCGATCGACGCGCCGTTCTATCCACGCCCGATCCTGCTGACCGACGCCGCGGTCAATATCGACCCGACACTTTCCGACAAACGGGATATCGTCCAGAACGCCATCGCGCTGGCCCATGCGCTGGGCATTCCGTGTCCCCGGGTTGCGATCCTGTCCGCCGTGGAAACGGTGACCGAGGCTCTTCGTTCAACGCTCGATGCGGCCGCCTTATGCAAGATGGCCGAGCGTGGCCAGATTACCGGCGGCATACTGGACGGTCCGCTCGCATTCGACAACGCGGTCTCGGTCATGGCGGCGAAGGCCAAGGGGATCGTCTCGCCCGTCGCGGGGCATGCGGACATCTTCGTCGTGCCGGACCTGGAAGCGGGGAACATGCTGGCCAAGGAACTGGAATATCTGGCCGATGCCCAGATGGCGGGAATAGCGCTCGGCGCCCGGGTGCCGATCATTCTGACCAGCCGTGCCGACAGGACGCTGGCCCGCCTCGGATCATGCGCGATCGCGCTGCTTCTGGTCCGTCATGCCGGAGAAAAAACCTGATTTTGGTGGGCATCGGCGCGGATTTCCCAAGATCCGTCATGCGCTTCATGAGGTTGGAAAGGGAAAGGAGAAACGCAGCATGGAACAAGGATCACCCAACGCCGGCATGGAAGCGGCAGTCCTGACACCCGACCAGCGGCACAGGCTTGCCGCGGCCCTGGAGCAATATCTCGACGCGGACAGGCCGGGCCAGGGGGTGTATGGGCTGCTGCGCCGGGCCGCCGACGCGGCGATCTATGACCAGGTGCGCGGCTGGGGGTGCCAGCCCCATCCGCCCGAGGCGGCCCCCGGGATGATCCATGTCCTGATCCCGCCCGAAGACATGCGGAAACTTCTGGCCCTGGCGGATATTTCCGAGCAGCAGGCTATTGCGTATCTGGTCGTGCATCTGCCGCGTGCCGTTCGGAATTACGTGCTGAAATTGCCGATGCATCGGCCGGGCAGCCTGTACGAGCGGGCGAAGCAACATTTCCCGTGTGTTGCCGCGGACAGGTCGAAAGGCTGACCACGGGATGACGGGCCTGGGGGATGGAGGATCTGGCCGCGTCAGCAGATCCGCGGCAGATGTTCGCCGAACAGCCAGTCCACGATCCGTCCGCCACCGAACCCGGTCGTCATCTGCACGAAATGGTCGGGGTCTTCGATCACGTCTCCGATGATGCAGGCATCGCGGCCCAGAGGATGCTGCCGCATCGTCTGCAACAGGCGCGTCGCCTCCTGGGGGGCGACGATCGCGATCAATTTGCCTTCGCTGGCGACATAGAGCGGATCCAGGCCAAGAAGTTCGCAAGCGGCGGCGACGTTTTCCCGCACGGGAATGGCCTCTTCCCGCAGCATTATGCCGACGGATGATTGATGCGCGATCTCGTTCAGCGTCGCGCCGATGCCGCCGCGCGTCGGATCGCGCAGCAGTCGAAGCGCGCTGCCGGATGCGCGGATCATCTCGGCCACGAGGGTATGAAGTGCCGCGCTATCGGACAGGATATCGGTTTCGAAACCCAGGCCGGCGCGTTTGGACATGATCGCCGCCCCATGATCGCCCAGGAAGCCGGAGACCAGTACCTTGTCCCCCGGCCGGGCCTGATCACCTGACAACGCAACCCCAGGAGGGATGCGTCCGACCCCGGTCGTCGTGATGAACACGCCGTCCGCCTTGCCGCGTTCGACGACCTTGATGTCGCCGGTGACGATCGCAACGCCCGCCGCGCGGCTGGCCGTTGCCATGCTGGCGGCGATCCGCTGCAGGTCACGCAGCGGAAATCCCTCTTCGATCACGAATCCCGCGGCCATGTACACCGGGGCGGAACCGGCCATCGCCAGGTCGTTGATCGTGCCGTGCACGGCCAGGGATCCGATATCGCCGCCGGGGAAGAAGATCGGCGATACGACATATGAATCGGTGGAGAGCGCGATATGGCCGCCGGTCACCGGGAAGACGGCGCAATCATTAGCCTGGTCGAGCAAAGGGTTGGACAATGCCGCGCGGAAGATCTCATCGATCAGTTGCGCCATGGCCCGGCCGCCGGCCCCGTGCGACAGGTCGATGCGGCCATTGGCGATGTCGAGCCGGCGTTGGCGGGGGACCTGCCTGCTCATCGGTCCCGCGCACCTGGCGGCGTCTTGTCCCGAAATCGTTTATAGGTCCAATGGGCGGCGCAGGCGCCTTCGGGCGAGACCATGCAGGAACCGATCGGCGTTTCCGGCGAGCAGACCGTACCAAACAGACGGCAATCGGTCGGTTTTCGTACGCCGCGCAATACGTCGCCGCAGGCGCATGCAGGATTGTCCGCGGCCGGCAGGGTGGTAATGCCGTATCGCCGTTCGGCATCGAATGCGGCATGGCGGTCGTTCAGGCGCAATGCGCTGTATGGAATCTCGCCCAGCCCACGCCATGCGAACGATTCGCGAATTTCGAAGACATCGGCAATGGCCCGCTGGGCAAGGAGATTGCCGCCCCGTATCACCGCGCGGCGATATTGGTTTTCGACGACGCAGCGCCCCGCATTCATCTGCCGGACCAGCATGACGATCCCCTGCAGCACGTCCAGCGGTTCGAACCCCGTCACGACAACGGGTTTTGAAAAGCGTGCCGCGATGTCCTCATAGGGAGACGTGCCGATGACCGTGCTGACATGTGCCGGGCCGACCAACCCGTCGATCGCCACGTCCTGATTGTCGAGAATGGCGCGGATGGCCGGCGGTGTCAGCACATGGTTGCACAATATACTGAAATTAAAAATATTCCTTTCTTTAGCGTTAAGGATTGCAAGGGCGGTGGGCGGCGTCGTCGTCTCGAACCCCACCGCCAGAAAGACAATCCGGCGTTCCGGCTCGGTCTCGGCAATCTGCAGGGCATCGTGCGTGGAATACACCATCCGGATATCGGCCCCGGCCGCGCGGGCCCGCAGCAGGCTGCCGCCGTCCGGGGTCGGGACGCGCATCAGGTCGGCATAGGTGCATAGCGTGATGCCGGGTTGTCCGGCCAGCCGGATCGCATCCTCGATCCGGCCGACGGGCAGGACGCAGATCGGGCAACCGGGGCCATGGACCATCCGTACATTGCGTGGCAGCATATCCTCGATACCGTATCGTGCGATGGCGTGGGTATGACCACCGCAGAATTCCATGATCCGATAATCGCGGTGCGGATCGGCCTCGCGCGCCAGCGTCTCGGCAAGCGCACGGGCCAGATGCCCGTCGCGATATTCCGTCATGTATTTCACGACGCGTCTTTCATTGAAGGACGTCCTGCCCGCCCGGGAACGAAGACAGGCCGGCGGCGCGCATCAAGGCGAGCGTTTGCGCCGCCTCTTCGGGGTCGAGCCTGGCCAGGGCATATCCGACATGGATGATGACATAGTCGCCGACAGCCACGTTCTCGAGCAGTGCGACGGAGACCAGGCGCGACACGCCGTTCAGGGTAACGCGGGCCATGGCGTCGGGCAGCAGCGCATCGACCCGGATAGGAATCGCCAGGCACATCGCTATGTCCTTTCATATCCGGGAATGCCCGCGCGGGTACCGTCTTTCAGGCACAGCCTGGCCCACGCCGCCTGTCCCAGGGACAGCCCTCCGTCATTGGCCGGGACGCTACGCGGCATGATCGGATTCAACCCCGCATTCCGCAATGCGCCTGCCAGCCCGTCGGCCAGCAGCCGGTTTGCCAGGCATCCTCCGGCCAGCAGCACAGTCCGCACCCCCAGGCGCGCGGCATGGCTGGCGGTCAATGCCGACAGGCCGGCGATGACGGTGCCATGAAACAGGTCCGCACCTGTGCGTGCATCCATCCCCGGCTGCGACAGCGCAGCAAGCAGCGGCAGAAAATCCAGCGTGCCGCCGTTCAGCCGATAGCCGTTCGGCAGACCCCGCGGTGTCGTGGCCAGGGCTTCCAGCGCCATGGCGGCTTCGGCTTCATGGCTCTGGCGGATGCAGATTCCCAGCAGGGCGGCGGCGGCATCGAACAGCCGGCCCATGCTGCTCGTGCCCGGGAAGGCGCCGCCGGTTACCAGACCCGCCAGGCGCGCCGCCTGCGGAACGGTATGAAATCTTCGACCTGCCTCGTCCCTCCGCCCCAGCGTGGCCAGAACGGCGACACCCATGCGCCAGGGTTCGCGTGCCGCCCGGTCCCCGCCGGGCAGCGGCACGGGGGCAAGATGGCCAAGCCGGTGCCACGTCGATCCGTCGACATGGAGCAGTTCGCCACCCCAATTGCCGCCGTCACGACCATGGCCATGGCCGTCCAGGGCCAGGCCCAGATAGGGGCCGCGCACGATCCGCTCGGCGGCCACCGCAGCAAGATGGGCCAGGTGATGCTGGACCGGCAGAACAGGCATTCCGCTTTCCTGCGCATAGCGGCTCGACGGATAATCCGGGTGCAGGTCACAGGCGACGACAAGCGGGACAACGCCCAGAAACGCGGTCATGCGGCGGATCGCGTCCGCATGGCGCCGAATGGCCTGGGGGCTGTCCAGATCCCCGATATGCTGGGAAAGAAAGGCTTCGCGCCCCCGGGTGATGCAGATCGTCGCCTTCTGATATGCCCCCACGGCCAGGACGGGCGGTCCGTCCTCTGCCAGGTCGACCGGCGCGGGGACGATGCCCCGCGCCCGGCGGAGACAGGCGGGAGCCCGGTCGATGACCGTCATGACCGAATCGTCCAGTGCGTTTTCGATGTCGCGGTCATGGGTGACGATCAGGTCGGCCAGGCCGGCCAGTTGCGCATGCGCCGCCCCGTTATCGGTAATCAACGGCATGCCGGCGCGGTTCGCGCTGGTCGCGACCAGGCAGGCCGGCACGCTGGTGCCGCGCCGGCGCGCCTCTTGCGCCAGCGCGTGGAAGAGCAGGTGATGGATCGGGGCCGATGGCAGCATGACGCCGATCTGCCTCAGGCCAGGGGCCACGGACGGCGCCACGATCGTGCGCCGGGCCAGCAGCACGATCGGCCGTTCGGGCCGTTCAAGCATCCGGCGCGACAGCGGGTCGACAATCGCGACCAGCCCGGCGGTGGCCAGATCGGCGACAAGGGTGGCGAAGGGCTTGGCCGGCCGGTTCTTCCGGACCCTGAGCCGACGCACGGCGGCCTCGTTCCCCGCATCGCAATAAAGATGGAACCCGCCGACGCCCTTCAGCGCCACGATGGCGCCATCGCACAGGGCGTTGGCGATCTGGTCCGTCGAGGCACTCAAACGCGGCCCGCAGGACGCGCAGGCGATCGTTTCGGCATGAAAGCGCCGGTTGCCGGGTGCCTGATAATCGCGCCGGCAATCGGGGCAGAGACTGAAGGCAGACATCGTCGTGTTCGCGCGATCGAACGGAAGCGCCCGCGTGATCGTCAGGCGGGGGCCGCACTGCGTGCAACTGATGAATGGATAGAGGTAAAAGCGGCTGGCCGGATCGAAAAGCTCTTGCAGGCAGGACGGGCAGGGTGGCGCATCCGCGGCCATACGGGTGTGGCCTGGGCGGTGGATGGTTTCGCGGATTTCGAACCCTTTGCCGCCGTCGGGAGGGATATCGTGCACATCCACCCGCTCTATGCGGGCAAGGGGCGGCGGTGCGGCGCGAAGGGCGGCAAGAAACCCGTCCAGGGATGCGCCCTCGATTTCGGCCAGCACGCCGTCGCCGTCATTCAGGACGTAGCCGGAAAGGCCATGTTGCCGCGCAAGCCTGTAGATGAAAGGGCGAAAGCCCACACCCTGTACGACCCCGCCGATACGAACCTGGACACGCCGCGCCGCGCGGCGCGTATCCCTAGCGTCGGGCAGGGTATGCATGGTCCGGCCCGTCCGGGACCGCGGCCGGGCGGCATTGCATGACCCAACCGGCCAGTTCGTTCAGCCCCGCGCCCGTCCTGGCGGAAACTTCCAGGATCTGCAGGTGCGGGTTCACCCGGCGCGCCGCCGCGATGCAGGCGTCGCGGTCGAAATCCAGATGCGGAAGCAGGTCGATCTTATTCAGCACCATCAAATGCGACGAGGAAAAGATATGCGGATATTTGAGCGGCTTGTCCTCTCCCTCGGTCACCGACAGCACGACCATGCGGGATCTTTCCCCCAGGTCGAAGGCGGCCGGGCAAACCAGGTTTCCGACATTCTCGATAAACAGGACGCCGTTTTGCGGCGTGGGCAGCATGTCCATCGCGTGCGACACCATATGCGCATCCAGATGGCAGCCCTTGCCGGTATTGACCTGCACCGCCGCAGCCCCGGTGGCGCGGATCCGTTCGGCGTCGCGTGATGTCTGCTGGTCGCCCTCGATGACCGCGACCGGCAGGAATGTCCGTATATGTTCGACAAGTCTGATCAGAAGCGAAGTCTTCCCCGCACCCGGGCTGGAGACGATATTAAGCGCAAAGCTGCCCTGTTGCAGCAGCCGCGCGCGATTGGCCGCCGCGAAGGCATCGTTGGCCGCCAGGATATCGCGCTCGATCCGTATCGCGCGTTCCTTTCCGACGCCCGGCGCATGCGCATGTGCGCTGTCGGGCCCGACATCCCCGGATCCGAAATCAAGCCCGGATCCGAAATCAAGAGAGCCGCCGTCATGGTGCTGGTGGGCATGCCCCTTCCGATGCGCCATGGCATGATCCGCCGGCTCGGTACCCGGCGTTCCGCATCCGCAGATCACGCACATCAGATCACCTCCAGTCCGGTCAGGAAAAAATCGTCGCCGCCGGTCACCACCAGGTTGGCCAGGGCGCAGCGCGGACAATCCTGATGCCACTCGGTTACGGAGCCTGTGTACCCGCAATCGGGACAGAAACCGTTGGCCGGTACGGTCTCGATTTGCAGTCGCGCCTTATGGGCGAGTGTGCCCCGCGCGACCGCGGCGAAACAGAATTGCAGCGCCATGGGCTCGACCGGGCCAAGCACCCCGATGGCCACCGTGACCGTGTGAACGCAGCGAAAACCCTGTTTGCGGGATTCTTCCTCGATCAATGCCAGAAGATTTTCGGCGAGTGACATTTCGTGCATGTCGGGCTTTCTGCGCGGTCCATCTTTCAGGAGGCGCTCAGCCGTGACCGCAAGGCCTGGATAACGATCGGTGCATCGACGGGTTTAAGGAACACGCCCGAAATGCCGAGTTCGTGAAAGCCCGCCGTGCCCGACAGGGATTGCGACGCGGTGCTGATGATGAAAAGCGGGATCGCGAGTCCCTCGTTGCGCAGTGTCTCCGCCAGATGGGCGCCGGCGTCGGCCGTTTCGAGCATCAGGTCGGCCAGGATCGCATCCGGACGAACCCGGCGTGTCGTGCGCAGGCCCTCGCGGCTGTCGGCGGCCTCGCCGACGCTGAAGCCGGCCTGTTCCAGCGCGTCGCGCAGGGCGCCCCGGGCGGTCGCGTCGGTATCGATCAGCAGAAGGGTGCGCCGTTTCGCGCCAAGCCCGATATTACCCATGATCTTCCTATCCGGCATCGCCGCGCAGCCGCGCGCCGAGCGCCCGGACGGCATGGCCGAGATTGCGCGCCGCGCGCGGCGTCAGGTCCTCGGCAAGGGTGAAGCTGTAGCCGCGGATTGCCAATTGGTAGGCGCGGGGCGTCGCGCCGAGATAATCGCGTGCGATGGCCAGGACGGCGGGGGGTGAGAGAACATGGCTGGTAAAGCCGATTTCGGGCGCGGGAAAGACCGGCGTCACACGGAATGGGGCATGCCCGCGAAGCGTGGCGTCGATGAACCAGACGACGTCGTTTTCCGCGATGTCGAGGGCATCCTCGATCGCGAGCTGGTACGGATCATGGATCGCGATATTGGGCAGGCGCAGGCCGGCGATCGCCGTCGCGGCGGCGGGGCCCAGCCCGTCGTCCTCGCGCCCCGGATTGCCGACGCCGATCACCAGCGTGCGTGCGATCATCCGCGCGCCTTCGACAGGATGGGCGTGCCGTCACTGTCCTCCAGCGTCACGACCAGCTTCATCTGTCCCAGCGCATGGGTGGCGCAGGACAGACAGGGATCATAGGCCCGGATGGCGACTTCCAGGTGGTTGAGCAGTCCTTCGCTGATGTCGCGGCCGGCGAGATCACGCTCGGCGACCTGGCGGATCGAACGGTTGATCGCCTCGTTATTGTGGGTGGTCGCGACGATCAGGTTGGCACGCACGATGCGGTCCTGTTCATCGATCTCGTAATGATGAAACAGCGTGCCCCGCGGCGCTTCCAGGACGGAGATGCCGCGCAGGCGCTTCTCGCCCGTGACGACCAGGTCGCTGCCCTGCAGGTCGTCGTCATGGAGCAGGATGCGGATCGTCTCGGCGCAATGGATCATGCAGACAAGCCGCGCCCAGTGATAGGCGAGGGTCGCATGAATCGGCCCGCCGCCATTCCGGATGCCGCCTTGGGCCATGAAATCGCGGCGCGCCTGTTCCGCCAGGGGGGTGCCGATGAAGGCGCAGCAATTCAACTGCGCCAGGGGGCCGACACGGTACCAGCCCTGTTCGGGGCCGAGCGCACGGATATAGGGGAATTTCATGTAGCTCCACGGCCGGACCTCCTCGCCGAGATAATCGGCATAGCGATCGGCGGGAATTCCGTCGAAGATCATGCCGCCCTTTGCGTCCATGGCGCGCAACCGCCCATCATACAGGTCCAGCCCGCCATCGGCGGCGACAAGGCTCATGTAATGCGATTCGATCCGCGCGAATTCCGCGTGCAGTTCGGGGTGGGCGTCGATGAAGGCGCGATGGAGTTCGAGCGCCTGGCAGCACCAGGCCAGAACCGGTTCGACATCGCGCCGCAAATTATCCCGGTATTCCACGGAGAGATTCTGGTTGACCCCACCCGGTACGCAGAGCCGGGGATGGATCCGGCGTCCGCCGGTGGCGGCGATCACCATCTGTCCGAACTTGCGGATCATGATCGCCCATTTCCCGACCTCGGGATAGCGCTCCATCACGCCGATGATCGTGCGCGTCTCGACGGGGGCCTCGAAGCCCAGCAGCAGGTCCGGGGACGCAAGGTGGAAGAAATTGACGGCGCTGGATTGCAGGACCTGGCCGTAATGCATCAGCCGGCGCATCTTCTCGGCGGTGGGCGTCAGCCGGTCCACGCCGGCGATCGCATCCATCGCCTTGCCGGCGCCCAGATGATGGCTGACCGGGCAGATGCCGCAGAGCCTCTGCACGATGACGGGGACTTCCCAATACATCCGTCCCTGGATGAAGCGTTCGAACCCGCGGAATTCGACGACGTGGAAACGCGCCTGGGCGATGTTTCCCGCGTCATCCAGCCGCAGTGTGACCTTGCCGTGGCCTTCGACGCGCGTGACCGGATCGATGACGATCCGGCGCGTGCCCGAATCCCGGTTGCCATTGTCCTGGTCGTTCATGGTCCGTCACGCATCGTCATTCGTATTTCAAAAGCGGATAAGGCAGGTCCGGTGCCTGGCCGGTCAGCAGCGCGCGCAATGTTTCCCAGATCGCATCCGCCGATGGCGGGCAGCCCGGCAGGAAATGATCGATCCGGACGATGTCGTGCGCCGGGTAGACGCGATCCAGCAGAAGGGGCAATTCGGGATCGTCGGGGATATGGCCGCCGCATGTGACGGTCGGGCCGTCCTGGTACGCTTCCTCGAGACAGGCGCGCAGGGTGACGACGTTGCGCATGGCCGGCACGCCGCCGTACAGGGCGCAGGCCCCCACTGAAACCAGGGTCCGGCAATGGGTACGGAATTGCCGCAGCACGTGGACATTATGCGTGTTCGAGCATCCGCCCTCGATAAATCCGATATCGACGGGGCGATCGAACCGCTTCTTGTCGTCGAACGGAGAGCGGTCCAGTTCGACGAGATCGGCCAGGTCCAGCAGCCGTTCGTCGATATCCAGCAGGGACATGTGGCAGCCGAAACAGCCGGTCAGCGAACAGGTGGCGAGGCGCGGCCGGGTCGTCATGTCGCCCTCCAGCGGATCACGACGGCGGCGCCTTGCGGCGCGCCTCGATATCTGTTCCGATCGGCGTCTTGTCGAAGCGGCGCTGCCCGTTCGGAATCCGATAGCCGTCACGCCGGATGACGATGCAGGCCACCGGACAGACATGGGCCGCCTTGTCGATCGCCGCCATCTGGGTTGCGCCCAGTCCGCCCCATCCATCCACATGCAGATGCATGGCAATGCCGCGCCCCTCGTAGCTGAAGACAGACTTGCCGTCCGGCATGCGGGAGGCCTCGATGCAGCGCGAGCACGCGATGCAGCGTTCGCGGTCCAGGAAAATATCCGGATGGCTGGCATCGATCTCGTGGCGCGGCCAGAAAAACGGATAGACCGGCGCCGTCATGCCCAGCCGGTAGCCCAGGGCCTGGAGTTCGCAATCGCCGCTGGCCACGCAGTACGGGCAGGGATGATTGCCTTCGACGAACATCATCTCGATCAGGGCCAGGCGATCGGCATTCAGTTGCGGCGTGTCGTTCTCGACGACCATGCCGTCGCGCACCGGGGTTACGCAGGCGGCGGCCTGGTGTCCGTCGATGCGGCAGGTGCAGACGCGGCAATTTCCGGCCGGGCGCAGATCGGGATGATAGCACAGGCGCGGAATATAGAGTCCGGCCGCGTCACATGCGGCGATCAGACTCTGGCCTTCCTGCGTCTGGACGGTAACCCCGTCGATGGTGAATTGCAGTGTCCCGAGCGGCATTTCAGAACAACTCCTCGACAGGGTGCCGACCTTGCAGGGCGATGCTTTCCCGCTGGGCGGCGATCAGGTCGATCTTCGAGACGAAATCCGCGGCCTGCAATCGCGCCTCATAGCGTTCGGGAAAATCGCGCATCGTGTTCAGGATCGGATTGGGCGCGGTCTGGCCCAGTCCGCATCGGCTGGTGCGCGCCACGGTGCCCGCCAGGGATTCCAGCGCCCCGATGTCGCGCAAGGTGGCGCGTCCGGCGGCGACATGCGCCATCTGGTCGCGCAGCAGCGCGGTGCCGACGCGGCACGGCGTGCACCAGCCGCAGGATTCGTCGGCGAAGAATTCGGCAAATTGCAGAACGATGTCCAGCACGTCCCGATCGGGCCCGAAGATCATGATCGACCCGCCGGTCGACAGGTCCTCATAGGCCAGGCGCCTGCCGAAATCCTTCGGCGCGACCGATCGGCCCGACGGGCCGCCGACCTGCACGAACCCCGCGTCCGGCGCACCGGCCAGATCGAGCAGGCCGTTCAGCGTGATGCCGAACGGAACCTCGTACAGGCCGGGATGCGGACAATCGCCGGACAGGCTCATCAATTTCGTGCCCGTGGATTCGCGGGTGCCCAGGGCGGCGAAGGTTTCCGGCCCGTTTTCCATGATTCGGGCGACGCAGGCCAGGGTCTCGACATTGTTCACGGCGGTCGGCCGGTCGCGATATCCATGTTCGGTCGGGAAGGGGGGGCGGTCGCGCGGCGCGCCGCGCTTGCCTTCCAACGATTCGATCAGTGCCGATTCCTCGCCGCAGATATAGGCCCCGGCACCGGACTGGATGCGGATCTCGAAGCCGAACGCATCATGCCCGCAGATCGCGCCGCCCAGCAGCCCCAGCCGGCGGCGCGCGGCCAGAACATCGTGCAGGGCCGGCAGCATCCAGGCATATTCCGCCCGCAGATACATCACCCCGGACGGTGCCCCCAGCGCATAGCCGGCGATGGTCATGCCGTCGAAGACAAGGTCGGCGAAATCCGACAAAAGCACCCGGTCCTTGAATGTCCCCGGCTCGCCTTCGTCGGCATTGCAGATGATGTGGCGCTCGCCGTCCGGACCGTTACGGCACAGGCGCCATTTCAGCGCGGTCGGGAAGCCTGCGCCGCCCCGGCCGCGCAGGCGCGCCGCGGCGATCC